>JBIKJM010000030.1:0-9431 GCA_044360985.1 Sediminibacterium sp.
GCCACCCATTGCAAATATGGCATCAATTATACAGGTGTTTTGAATGAATCCAATATTGGCATCAAATACTTGTTGATATTGAAATTGGCTGCCAGCTTTTTGAAAATCATTTGGCTTTATTGTGTCTGTCCACTTATTTTCCAAATGACTGGATGTTTTTTCCTTATCTGTTTGAATCAACCATGTAGATTTCAATTGTAGTTTTGTCCAATGTTGTGTGGCGATTAAAAATTCATTTAGGTAAACATATTCAATGTCATACAATGCTTTTAGACTGTCTACATAATACTCAAAATAAGGCGCACGTTTGTAATTGACACTAATTGCTTTAAAATGTTGCGATTTCCATGGACTATCGTAGGCTATACGTATCTCATTCATTGGCGTTTTCTGATCCCTGCCTCCAACAATAGGTATGGTTAAATGCAATGGGCCTTGCGCGGTTGCAATGACCATCCTGTTCTTAAAGCTCATTTTACTAAATGCTGTGGTACTGTCATATACAATATGTTCATGTTGAGCCAATACATGGTAGTAAGACAAACAACCAAAATAATGTAAATCCGTATAAACCATGAATGAATATTGTTTTGTAATTTTAATAAAATTTATCCATGAAGCAATTCAAATACGGCTTTTTATTTTTAATGATCTTATTATCTGCTTGCTCTGAACCACAATCTTTTGAATTCAAAGGACTTCAAGATGTTCAGTTAGATAAATTAACAATGGGTAAAAATAAAATCAGGGCTAATATTAAATACTACAATCCAAATCCTTTCTCATTGGTTTTAAAACAAATTGATTGTAAAATTTTATTGAATAATGGAAATTTCACAGTTTTGAAATTAGACACCAATTTCTTTATACCTGCCAACAAAGAATTTTTAATTCCAGCACAACTTGAATTTCAGATGTCGGATTTAGTTAAAAATAGTATGGAACTCTTGTTAAATAAACCAGTTAAATTAAATATCACTGGCAATGCTACTTTAAGTAAAGGGATATTCACTAAGACAGTACCTGTTGTTTATGAAACAACACAAAAATTAAATTTAGGTGCTGCTTTATCTGGTATGAAATAAAAAAGCTGAACTTAATTTATTGTTTCCAAGTAGATGGGCTATCTCTCCATTCCATCAAGGTAGATTGTGTGTTCGCATCTACCAAACCTTTTTCAACAGCTAATTCAATCAAACTTGCATAGTTGGTTAATGAAACATATGGAACACCTGCAGCTTTGAATGCATCTTCTGCAATTTGGAATCCATAGTTAAATATAGAAACCATGCCCACTACTTCAAGACCAGCATTTCTAAGTACATCAACTACTTGTAAACTGCTCTTACCAGTTGAGATTAAGTCTTCTATCACTAAAATTTTGTTGGTTGTAGCATAGGCACCTTCAATCTGATTACCCAAACCATGTTCTTTTGGTTTTGGACGTACATAGATATAAGGAAGTTTTAATTGATCCGCCGCCATAGCTCCCCAAGGAATCCCTGCAGTGGCTACCCCTGCTAACATATCTGCACCTTCAAATTTTTCGAATATGACATTGCACATTTCACTTTTTATAAAGTCACGGACATAAGGAAAAGAGAGCACTTTACGATTATCACAATAAATGGGACTTTTCCATCCACTTGCCCAGGTAAATGGCTCATTTGGGTTTAACTTTATAGCACTAACTTGTAATAATTTTTCTGCGACTGCTTTTTCGTTCGTCATATCCTAGATTTGACACGAATTTACCGTCAAAAAGGCGATATTTTTGCAAGAGTTACTAAATACTATACACATTTTATGTTGACAACAATTATTGCAGCTGGAGGCATTGTAGTAAATCCAAATAAGGAGATACTGTGGATTTTTAGAAGAGGCTTTTGGGATTTACCAAAAGGCAAACTAGATCCCAATGAAACAATAGAAGCATGTGCCTTAAGAGAAGTAATGGAAGAAACTGGAATAAGTAATCTTATTTTAGGCGACTTAATTATAACTACCAAACATCGTTACCATGACATCTATTTTAATTCCGAAGTGGAGAAAACGACATATTGGTATCAAATGTATACAGATAAATTACAAGCTGGGATACCTCAAACAGAGGAAGACATAGAAGCAGTAGCTTGGGTAAAACAAGCCGATCTTGTCCCCTATTTAGCAAAAACTTATGACAACATAAAGAAAGTGATGGAAGCTTTTCTTACTTCAATGCATTAATCACTACTTCTGGTAAGAATGGTGAAGCATCTCCTCCGTTTCGAATAATATCTCTTACGATGGTGGATGCCACAGAAGTATACTTAGGCTCTCCTGTTAAAAAGATCGTTTCTATATGGCGATCCATTGTTCTATTGGCATCCGCAATGGTTTTTTCATATTCAAAATCACTCACGTATCGAATCCCCCTTAAAATAAATTGTGCACCAATAGATTGACAATATTTAATGGTTAGACCATCATAGGTCACTGCTTCTACTTTGGGCTCATCTTTATAAATTTCCTCAAACCATTGTTTTCTTTGTTCTGCGCTAAACATTGGATTTTTAGCAGCATTGATTCCAATACCAACAATGACCTTGTCGAACAAAGGAAGTGAGCGATTGATGATATCAATATGACCTAATGTAACAGGATCAAATGTACCTGGGAATAAACAAATTCTTTGCTTCTGCATAATTTATGGGTTGGTTCGTCCAGTTAATAGGTATAAACAAGCCATTCTCACAGCGACTCCATTTTCTACCTGATCTAAAATAATAGATTGTTGCCCATCTGCCACATCGCTATCCATTTCTACCCCTCTGTTGATTGGGCCTGGGTGCATGATGACAATTTCTTTATTTAATTTTTGAAGTCTTGCTTTGGTAATGCCATAGGCTAAGTTATATTCTCTTAGAGAAGAGAATAAAGGTTGATTTTGACGTTCTAATTGGATTCTAAGGACATTCGCTACATCGCACCAAGCAAGCGCTTTATCAATGTTATACTCCACTTGAATACCCATTGCTTCTTGTAAGTAGGTTGGAATTAAAGTAGGTGGTCCAGAGACCATCACTTCGGCACCCATTTTCTTTAAAAGATAGATATTACTTAAAGCGACCCTGCTATGCATGATATCTCCAATGATGGCCACTTTTAATCCTTCAATCTTGCCTAGTTGCTCTTGCATCGAAAAGGCGTCTAATAAGGCTTGTGTTGGATGTTCATTGATACCATCTCCTGCATTGATAATTGGCGCTTCAATATGTTTTGACAAATAATGTGGGGCCCCAGAAGCACTATGTCGCATGACTACCATGTCCACTTTCATGCTTAGGATATTATTCACTGTATCCAACAATGTTTCTCCTTTCGCTGCTGAAGAACTAGATACGGTAAAATTGACCACATCTGCAGACAAGCGTTTTTCTGCTAATTCAAATGATATTCTTGTTCTGGTAGAATTTTCGTAAAAAAGGTTGACAATCGTGACGTCTCTAAGTGTCGGTACTTTTTTAACTGGTCTCTGAAGGACTTCTTTAAATTGCGTTGCTGTAGATAAAATAAGTTGAATATCCTCCGTTTGGAGGTCCTTGATACCAAGAAGATGTTTGGTAGATAGTGCCATTAAAAAACAAAATTAATATATTTTATTGATCTAACAAGATTACATCGTCCACTCCGTCATTTTCTTTCCATCTCACTTTTACCTTAAAAGGGGTCAAAGTATCCATTTCCTTACCTGAAAAGTCCGGTTGAATAGGTAATTCTCTACTTGGTTTACGGTCTACTAAGACGCATAATTTTACTTTGGAAGGGCGTCCAAACGACATTAAGGCATCTAAAGCAGCCCTGATGGTTCGGCCAGTGAATAGGACATCGTCTATCAAAATCACGGTTTTACCTTCAATACTAAAGGGTAAATCCGTCTGGGTGGCAACATGCAATTCCCTTCTAATATCATCCCTATAAAAAGTAATATCTAATTTACCATATACCACCTGATCTGCAGGAAGTTCTTGGTGTAAGGCAGCTACAATGCGATCACTTAAAAAAACACCTCTTGGTTGCAGGCCGATGATTACCGTGTTATCCAGGCCTGGATGGGTCTCCAAAATTTGATGAGACAGCCTTTTGATAATGCTTGGAAGTTGTTGCTCACTGATTAGGATCATTCCTTAAAATTTGACTAAAAATACAGCTTTTTTGGATGTAAATTGCAGCTATGCTGTCCTTAAAAACACTATCACTTACCCAATTTAGAAATTATATTCAAAAGCAGTTTGAATTTAATACAAGAATCGTTGGTATTGTAGGAGCGAATGGAACAGGAAAAACGAATATTTTAGACGCCATCTATTACCTCTCTTTTACAAAAAGTTACTTTAACCGACCCGATGCGCAAAATGTCCATCATGCTTTTCAAGGAATGCGGGTTGATGGTCAATTTGATTTCACTGGAAATGTGGCTCAAGTCACTTGTATTTTAAGAGAAACAGGAAAAAAGGAATTTTATTTTGACGAAGTACTATATCCTAAGTTGTCACAACATATTGGGAGAATACCAACTGTGATGATTGCCCCAGATGATGTACAAATTATCACAGGTACAAGCGAAGAAAGAAGAAAGTTGATGGATAGTTTGTTATCACAAATTGATGCGAATTATTTACGTTTATTGATACAATACAATAAAGTACTTCAGCAAAGAAATAGCCTTTTAAAGTGGTCTGCAGAACAAGGCATCATGGATGAAACTTTATTAAGCACATTGGATCAACAATTGGTGGAATATGGTGTACCAATTTTTGAACTAAGAACAACATTATTAAATGAATGGCTGCCTACTGTGCAGCGACTTTATATTTCTATTGCAGGCAATGCGGACGCAATTCAAATTCAGTATCAATCAAGTCTTCAAAATAATCAGTTTCAGGATTTATTGAATCAAGCTTTGCCAAAAGATAAAGCTATACAAAGAACAACTGTAGGCATACATAAAGATGATTTAACCATTACAATTCAAGCGCAGTCATTTAAACAAGAAGCATCTCAGGGGCAAAGAAAAAGTTTATTATTTGCCATCCGATTGGCAGAATGGGAATTATTGAAAAAGGTAAAAGGCTTCTCTCCTATTTTATTGATGGATGATATTTTTGAAAAATTAGATGAACAAAGAATGGCCCATTTATTGGGTTGGGTTGCTAGCTCTACGGATGGCCCTGTGTTTATAACAGATACACATAAGTCACGTGTAGCGGATCTATTGGGTAGATACGTTGAAAATTTCCAACTGATTGAATTATAAAATTGTAATTTAGCAATATGGCAACATTCAAAATTGGCGATGCATTAAAACAAATGGTGCAAGAGAATACTAAATTAAAAAATGGTATTAGAGCAGTTCAGATTGAAGCTGTTTGGGAAGAAATTATGGGCGTTACTGTTGCCAAATACACTGAGAAGATTTATATTTTTGATCAAAAATTATTTATACATACCAATATTGGACCACTTAAAAATGAATTGGGATTTCAAAAAATTCAAATCATTGAAAGAGTCAATGAAAAAATGGGTGAAAAAGTAATTACGGATGTGGTCATAAAATAAGAAAAGTATTGCTACTGCTTCTTTTCCAAAACATCTCGCATTAAGTCATTCATGGTGATGACGCCTTTGAATTCAATTGTATCGAATACAGGCAAATACCTTGTTTTATAAACATTCATTAAAATCATACAACGCTCTAATTCTTCTTGCAATCCAATGACTGGTAAATCATGTGTCATGATTTCTTTCACAGTGGTTGAATCTGAGTGACGTCCTTTAAGTTTGATTTTATGGGTATAGTCTCTTTCCGACATGATACCAAGAAATTGATTGTCATCCATGACCACTACATAACTTAAATTTTCGGATTGCATGATGGTTAATGCATCCAAAACTGGTGTCGTTGAAGCGACAATATTAAAATGCGGTCCTTTCTTATCTAATATTTCTTTGATTTTTGACATAATGCTGAATTTAGGTAGACTTGTTTTCCTAAGTTACGCTTTAAATCAATAACACTGATGACCTATTTTTTTAGGAAGTCGATATAGCTTTGTTTCTCCATGATCCTTGATCCATTCATGATCACTACAGTTGGCCAAACCCTGGCAGCGGTTTTGATCATAGTCATATCCCCAATTAAGACTGGAATATTGAGTTTTAGTTGTAAAGCATTTGCTTTATCTGCAGTGATTAAATAAACTAGTTGGTGTTTTTCTTGGATAGCAGTTACCAGTCCTTCCCATGGTATAGTTGCATCAATCTTACCTGCAAAAATGAGTACATAAGGTGCGGTAGAATTGAATAAGGACGCTGTGCTATCAAAATTGTTCAAAGTGAACAAACTAAAATCAATAATCTTAGCAACTTTGCCATTCCCTTTCTGAATCAATACTTCCTTTCGGTCTTGGTATACATAGGTACTATCAAAATCTGTTGGAAATTGATTGATATCAAATTGAACATTTTTACCATCTTTTTTAAAAGACATTTGAATGGAGACACTGTCAGGAATAGCGCCTTCTGGCGTTTTCATTTGTTCCTGAATATCATTCCCTCTTTTATAAGGTAAGCAGTCAATGAATGGTAGATGTTGTAAGACATAGTATTGTCCATATCCAACCAGACAAGTAGAGAGTGTCAATATAAAAATGCCCAAAGCTTTATGCAAATTGCTCTTTACTTTTTTATGGTTAATGAGTAAGATGATAATGGCAAACATTAATACCAAATCTTTAATGAATGATACTTTTGGGGTCAATGGAATACAATCCCCAAAACAACCACATGTTTTTATTTTTCCTGAAAACAAAGCATACCCAGTGAGGAATGTAAAGAAAATAATTAAACCCAATAACAACCATAAGGTTTGTTTGTATGGAAATTTAATTAACAATGCAATACCTGAGACAATTTCAAGGGTATTCATGCATAAGGCAAATGCAAGACTGTAATCATCTAAAAAAGCAATCCCCCAAACTTCAAAAAATTCTTGCATTTTGTAGCTCAACCCCAATGGATCATTGGCTTTGATCAATCCAGAGAAAATAAATAATAATCCGACAGACCATCTTATGATTTTCAAAAATGTTTGCATAGGATTAGTGTTTTCCTTCAGAAATTTGTATCAAAGCAAAAGTGGCGTAGTTTAAAATATCTACAAAATTGGCATCTATGCCTTCGCTGATCAAAGTCTTACCATCATTGGTTAAAATTTGTCGGATACGCAAAAGTTTTACCAAGATTAAATCTGCATAGCTTTCTTGACTCATATCACGCCATGCTTCACCATAATCATGGTTTTTGTCCATCATGGTAGATTTAGCGAAATCCACATTATATTGGTATAATTCCTGCACTTGAGCAACAGGCATATCTTCGACCTTAGGGTCATCTAATTTTAATTGTATCAATCCAATGACTGCGTAATTGATAATGCCTTTAAATTCATCTTGTATGCCGTCGTCTACTTTTTGGAATCCTTTATCTTGTATGGTTCTAATTCTTAAAGCTTTTATAAAAATCTGATCCACTACCGAAATGATTCTTAGCACACGCCATGCAGTTCCATAATCTTTGGTTTTCTTGATAAAAATATCGCTACAAGAAGCGATTGCTTGATCATATTGTGCAGAAGTTTGACTCATGAAATAACAGCAAATTACACGGTTAGTTAATATCTTTGAACAGTTGCAAGATAATCAATAAGGCCCTTAAATTAAAACTATGTTTAAAATCCATTTAAAGGATAAAGTACTCGACTTAACGACCCCCCTCGTGATGGGTATTTTGAATGCAACCCCAGATTCTTTTTTTAAGGGTAGCAGAATGGAAGCAATTGACTTAGGGATTCAAAAAGCCATAGAAATGGTGAATTTTGGTGCCAGTATAATTGATATTGGCGGACAAAGTACAAGACCTGGAGCTGAACTCATTACAGAAGCAATGGAAATTGAACGTGTAGTACCCATGATAGAAGCAATTCATCAAGCCCTACCTCAAATACCTATCTCCATTGATACCTACCATGCAGGTGTAGCCAAAGCTGCGATAGATGCGGGTGCATTAATAGTGAATGATATAAGTTGTGGCAATTTTGATTCTAAGATGATCCCGATGGTCGTAGCCAATCAGGTTGGCTATATTGGTATGCATCAAACAGGAGGCCCAGGTTCAATGCATGAGGTTGAAGCTAGAACCAATATCATGGAAACCTTGAAGGAGTATTTTATGCATAAAAAAAGGCAATTTTCGGAAATGGGATTGACAGAATGGATCATGGATCCAGGTTTTGGTTTTAGTAAAACGGTAGAAGAAAATTTTACACTTGTTAAATCACTTGCAGAATTAAAAGCATTGGATTTACCCATCCTTTTAGGGGTGTCGAGAAAATCTAGTATTTATAAAACATTAGGGGTAGATGCAGATGCTGCATTGAATGGCACAACGGTAATGAATACTATTGGATTACAATCAGGTGCTTCTATTTTAAGGGTGCATGATGTCAAAGAAGCGAAGGAAGTAATTCTACTGATTGAAAAAATGAACGCATAAAAAAAGGCCAAATAAAATTTGGCCTTTTTTGTCGATCGAAATAAAAATATAATTATTTCAAATTTATTTTTTTGTTACATCTTGGATTTCAAGATCGAATACTAAATTAGAATAAGGTTTGATAGCACCGTTTGCTTGAGGGCCATAAGCCAACATTGCAGGAATAAATATGGTACCCTTACCACCTTTACCAAAATACTTTAATCCAATTTCCCAACCTGGAATCACTCCACCTGTACCAACATTTACATCCAATGGCTTAGCGGTAGGGTCGTTTGGTTTAATATTGGTATCAAAAGTTTCACCAGCAATGGTATAGCCTTTGTAATAAACACTTGCAATTTTTGTTGTATCTATTTTATTTGCAGCATCTCCTGCTTCTTTCAATACTATAAATACACCTTCTGGAGATTCTACTGCAGTGATTTTATTTTTAGCTAAATGTGCTTTAATTGCATCTATTTCTCTTTTCTTTTCTGATTCAGTTTCTTTTTTGTAATCTACATCCACTTTGGCTACATCTGTAAATACTTCTAAGATTTCTGCTTTACCTAAAACAATATCTTTTGATTTAAAGATGTCGTTTAATTGTAAAACACCCAATTTAACAAGCGTATCAATACTTAAAGAGAATTCAACTTTATCACCTTTCTTACATTTCATTAAGATTTCAGTAAATGTGTATTTACCCAAGTTTGCAGTATCAACCGGGAAATATACTGGGATTAAACCAAAAGTGGAACTTAAAGTTGTATCCTTACTTTTCAATTTGTATTCAATGTGCATCTTCACAAATTGTCCTTGTTCTAATTTTTTTTGATTGCCTTCGCCATGTGAAA
>JBIKJM010000200.1:0-2903 GCA_044360985.1 Sediminibacterium sp.
CTTGTTAGGAATATGGTATACTAATTTCTTTGGAGCACAAAGCGAAGCCATCCTTCCTTATGACCAATACTTACATCGTTTTGCTGCTTATTTCCAACAAGGCAATATGGAAAGTAATGGTAAATATATAGACCGAAATGGCACCACTGTCAATTATGCTACTGGTCCTGTTATTTGGGGTGAACCAGGCACTAATGGACAACATGCATTTTATCAATTAATTCATCAAGGCACTTTAGTCATTCCTTGTGATTTTATTGCACCAGCAAAAAGTCATAATCCAATTGGAGACCATCATGATAAATTATTGAGTAATTATTTTGCACAAACCGAAGCCTTACTCAATGGTAAGTCTGAAAAAGTTGTTGCCGAAGAATTAAAAGCAGCTGGTAAATCCGAAGCCGAAATTGAATCCTTAGCTCCTTTCAAAGTTTTTGCAGGTAACAAACCAACCAATTCTTTCTTAGTAGAAAAAATAACGCCGCATACTCTAGGTTTCTTAATTGCATTGTACGAACAAAAGATTTTTACGCAAGGTGTGCTATGGAATATTTATAGTTTTGATCAATGGGGTGTTGAATTAGGCAAACAATTAGCCAATCAGATTTTACCAGAACTAAATAACAACGAACCTGTATCTGGACACGATAGTTCAACCAATGGATTAATCAATCAATACAAGCAATGGAAAGCATAAGATGGATTGAGCCAAAGGACAATGTGGCATTGGCAGCGGTGATTCGTGCAGCCTTAACTGAATTTGGCGCCAATAAACCAGGTACTGTTTATTACGATCCAACCACAGATCATTTATTTGAATTATTTCAGACTGCAGGATCCATATATTATATAGCGGAAATTGAAGGAACCCTTGTTGGCGGATGTGGCATTTTCCCCACAGAAGGATTACCAGATGGCACTTGTGAATTGGTGAAATTATATTTAACGCCAGTCGCAAGAGGAACAGGACTAGGAAAAGCATTGATGTTAAAAGCAATGGCTTGGGCAAAAGAAAAAGGCTATATGCAAGTATACCTTGAAACAATGCCAGAACTTTCTAATGCAGTTACGATGTATGAAAAACTAGGTTACAACAGATTGACAAAATCATTGGGCAATTCTGGTCATGATGGATGCAGTATCTGGATGTTGAAAACTTTATAGTACGATTACCACTTATCTCTTACCACTTATCTACTTCCTCTCCACTTAAATTATCTCCACTTGTTTCTGGCGTAATGGTAGGTTCAATTACTTCAGGTGTTGATACAGGAGTTTCAGGTGTTGATGTTGGCGTTTCAGGTACAACTGAATGATGCATTGCTTCTACTATTGGCTCTGAAGCTGCAGGATAAGTATTAGGATATTGTGGTGGATTTTCTGGATCAAACTCATGGTTGAATGCATCAAAATCAAAATCAGGCATTAATTCTGTTTTGACATAATCCAAAGATTCAGTCAACGCTTTTAAAAATTTATTGAAATCTTCTTTGTACAAGAAAATTTTAGAACGATCATATCCATTGTCATCAAAACGTTTTCTGCTTTCTGTAATAGTTAAGAAATAATCATTACCCTTAGTAGCTCTTACATCAAAGAAATAAGTTCTTCTTTTTCCAGCACGGATTTTTGAACTAAATACACTCTCAATCTTTTTGTCGTTGTTTTCGTATTCCACAATATCAATTTTAGTTAAGTATTATCTATAGCTAAAATATAAAATGTTTATGAAAAAAGAAAATTTTAACTAAAATTCGTAAAATCGATAAAAATTGAAGCTATTGCTTATTTTGGCTTAATTGGGTCTGATATAATTCGGCATATAGGCCTTGTTTAACTAACAAACTTTCGTGGGTGCCTGATTCAGCAATATGGCCATCTTTGATATAGATAATTAGATCAAAATGGAAATTGAAAAAGATGCGGTGGGTGATAAATAAGGCTGTTTTATCTTGCATCAGATGACTAAGATTAGCCAAAATGGTCTTTTCGGTATTGGCATCTACCGCACTTAAGCAGTCGTCGAAAATAAATAGTTCTGGCTTTTTTATTAAAGCTCTAGCGATAGAAATTCTTTGTTTTTGCCCCCCACTTAAAGTAGTTCCACGCTCCCCTACCATGGTCGCAAAACCTGCTGGTAATTGTTCAATTTCTTTTAATATATGCGCCGATTTTGCTGCGGCTTTGATTGCTTCCTCAGTGGATACTACTCCAAACTGAATATTATTTTGAATCGAATCGCTGAATAAAAAAACATCCTGTTGTACATATCCAATAAGCTTTCTTAAGGATAAAAAATTGATGGATTCAATTGGCCTGTCATCTAACAAAACTTGACCTGCATTGACATGGTACATTCGATTCAAGATTTGGGCGATAGAAGACTTTCCAGAACCTGTTTTACCAAGTATCAATACTTTTTGTCCAGCTTGAATATTTAAATTAAAATTATTCAACGCCTTAATACCAGAATGAGGATAGATAAAGTCCACATTTTTAAATTGAATATCCCCTCTTATTTTATCTATTTTTTGGGTGCCATTATTTTGAATCGTAGGCTCAATGGATAAAAATTCATTCAACCTTTTTTGTGAAGCAGCGGCTCTTTGAATCATACTCGCAGTCCAACCAATTGCACTTACAGGAAATGTCAACATGTTGATATAAATAACAAACTCTACAATGGTACCTATTTGACTTGGATCTTTAATGGCTTGTAATCCCCCTAGATAAATAGTTAATAAGGTACTCAGTCCAATCATCAATGCCATGGTTGGTGTATAAAAAGCTTCCACTTTTGCCAAGCTAACTGCATTCTTACGGTACAATTCACTATTGGTTTTAAAGAAGCCCAGCATTGCTTTTTCCTGCACAAAAGATTTTATCACTCTTATACCAGAATA
>JBIKJM010000031.1:0-9418 GCA_044360985.1 Sediminibacterium sp.
GTGGTTACTGCTACTAGAACAGAGCGAAAATTAAGCAATCTTACCGTTCCTGTAACCATCATTAATGCAAAAACCATTCAACAAAACGGGTCTTTGCGTTTGACGGATATTTTAAAAGAACAAACTGGTATCAACTTGACTAGTGGTTTCGGTTCTGGTATTCAATTACAAGGGCTTAATCCAGACTACACCATTATATTAATCAATGGAGAGCCATTGGTTGGAAGAACTGCCGGGGTGTTGGATTTAAATAGAATTGCTTTAGGAAATATTAAAAAAATTGAAATTGTAAAAGGTCCTTCCTCTAGTCTTTATGGTAGTGAAGCCATGGCAGGTGTAATCAATATTATTACTGACGCAAGTATGGGTGCACCATTAACGATGGGACTTAGATATGGCACATACAATACAGCTGATGCCAATCTTGAAACTAAATTACAAACAAGCAACTTTCAATATCAAGGTTTTTTCAATAGTTATAATACAGACGGATACAGCATACGTCCCAATAGTAATAGTCGCGTCACCACACCTATTGATCGATATTCAACGACACAGCAAATTAAATTGAGTCTATCTAGTCAAACGAATATTGTCTTGAATACACGTTTTACCAATGAGCAAATTCAAAATGAAATTGCAGTAGCCAATAACGGTGTCACTATCTATTCGACTGGCAAGGAGGTTATTCAAGATATAAATGTATCAGCCACCTTGAACCATCGCTTTTCTGAAAAATTAAAAACGAGTATAAGAACTTATACAACAACCTATGATGCTGTTCAAAATTTATTAACCATTAATGGGCTGCCTTATAGGGATGTGTTAAATCACAATTTTAAAAGAATTGAAAATCAGACCGATTGGGATCTTAGTAAAAATATACAAGCGGTCTTTGGTGTTGGTGCAGTATTGGAGGGCGTAAAAAGTAGTCGTTATGATAGTGAAAAACTAAGAAAACAAAACGATATTCAATACGCATTTACACAATGGGAGTGGAAGCCATCAGATCAATTTACATTGATTGGAGGCATAAGGTTTGACCAAAATACGCAATTTGCTTCTGCTTTTAGTCCTAAGCTGTCTATGTTATATAAGTTGAATGTGCAACATCAATTTAGATTAAGTGTTGGACAGGGCTTCAAAGCACCAGATTTTAGACAACTGTATTTAGATTTCACCAATGCAGCAGCGGGAAGTTATAGTGTATTTGGTTCTGTGCAAGCGCAACAAGTAATTGCAAAATTAGATGCACTTGGACAAATTGGAAATTTATTTCCCAATTATTTTTTATTGAAAGCACTTAAGCCCGAATACTCTAATGGTGTTCACTTTACATGGGATTGGAAAATCAATACTCGTTCTGCATTATCCCTTCAATTATTCAGAAATGACATTAAAAATTTAATTGAATCACAACAAGTAGGTACTTATATATCAGGTGCTCAAATATTTAGTTATTTAAATATTGGACGTGCATTTACGACTGGGTTTGAATTAGAAGGACAACATCGGTTCAATGCAAATTGGTCCCTTAGCGGAGGGTATCAGTATTTACGCACAGGCGATAAAGACCAGATTGCAGATATTAAATCAGGTACAGTCTATACAAAAAATAGCCAAGGCTATAGTAGGATCATGAAATTGAGTGAGTATGTAGGCTTACCAAATACAAGCAAACATAAACTACAAGTAAAAATAAATTATAATTTCCCCAAGGGTTATTACTTGAATCTAAGAGCCATTTACAGAAGCAGGTGGGCCGTGAATAATAATAACGGCAATAAGGTTTTTGATAATGGTGATGTTTTTGCTAGTGGCTATGTTGCAATCAACAGTGCTGCTGGTAAAACATTCAAGAATGGCATAAGTCTTCAGGCGGGTATAGATAATATCTCCAATTATATCGACGCCACAAACCTACCAAATTTACCTGGCAGAACATTTTATACCAGTATTAAATATCAATTACAAAAAAATAAAAAATAATAAATAAAAAAATAAAATAAATCATGAAAAAGAATCTAAGAAAAATTGCGATGGGATTAGGACTATGTGTTGCTTTAGTGGCTTGTAGCAAAGACGAAGAGACAATTGTTGATCCAGTGCGTGCCATCACAGTGAAAGACTTGCCGGCAGATACCGTGACCAGTTTAGACGCAGATGATAAACCGCAATATGCGGGTTCAATTACTTATTATAGTTTAGTAGACAATAAAATAGTTACTAAAGTAGATTCCGCGACGACTAAATGGGATGTGGCTTTTTCATCGACTAAAATTTTAGTGAATTGCGGAACAAGCGGACCAGGATTAGGCGGTGCTTTTGTTTATATTGGCTCATTTGATGCTTTAAAAACTATACCATTAGATTCAAATTTTGCAACTGATAATTCCAAGGCATCACCATCACAATATGCAATTCCTCAAACCAGTGCAGGTTGGTATATATACAATCGCTTAACAAATATAATTACACCTGCTGCTGGACGTGTTTTAGTAATCAGAACTGCAACTGGGAAATATGCAAAAATTGAAGTATTAAATTATTATAAAGGAGGTATAACGCCTGAACCAACAGCACCTATTTCAGAAAAAATATCGAAGCAGCGTTACTACACATTTAGATATGTCTATCAACCAAATGGTACTAAGACTTTTTAGCTTTAAAACTCCAAGTGATCAAAAACTCCGCAACGGTTTCGTTCGCGGAGTTTTTTCCTTTTGATATACATACAATAGTTCTCCCTTCACCTGTTTGGATCGATTCATTAATTGCTGATTGAATCAAAGCGCCATCCTCACAAGTAAATAATATAGTACCGGTTGCTTTCTTAATAAAATTTACTTCCATCTTCACCACTAGCATACTCACCTTTGGATTGCGTTTATAGACCTGTCCAAATGCCAACATCCCTGAGCACATTTCTGCAGCCATCGCTTCTACAGCGAAATAAATGGAGTTAAAAGGATTTTGACTGAACCAAGAATACTTGATTCTAACCGTACAACTATTTGCATCAAAATGCGCAATCCTCAGTCCTGAAAAAAATGCAGCAGGTAATTTCTGAAACAGAAAAAATCGAAATTGGATGGGGTTGCTAATTAATGCGCTAAATAACTTAAAATTTGGGTTCATATCCTCTGAATTATAGATTAAATATAATAGATATACCTTAATTTAGATCACTAAACGTTGTTTTATGAATCAAGGATTACAAACCTATGACTATATTGTATTTGTATTGTATTTTATATTGATCTCCTCTTATGGAATTTGGGTCTATCGAAAAAAGAATACGAACTCCGCAAATACTAAAGACTTCTTTTTGGCCGAAGGCCAATTAACATGGTGGGCAATTGGGGCAAGTTTAATTGCATCTAATATTTCTGCAGAACAATTTATAGGCATGAGTGGGAATGGATTTAGACTAGGACTTGCTATTTCTGTTTATGAATGGTTGGCGGCAGTTTCCTTAGTGGTGGTGGCTGTATTTTTTATGCCAGTGTATTTGAAAAACAAGATCTATACCATGCCTCAGTTTTTAAAAACTAGGTATAATGAAACCGTAGCCATGATCATGGCTATCTTTTGGTTGTTCTTATACATCTTTGTCAACCTAACATCTATTTTATATTTAGGCGCTATTGCTATTAATAACTTAACAGGAGGCACACATTTTCATTTGATTATGATTGCGTTGGCTGTATTTGCATTATTCATTACACTAGGTGGCATGAAAGTGATTGGTTATACGGATGTATTTCAGGTTTTAGTTTTAACAGTTGGCGGATTAATGACTACTTATATTGCATTGACAGTTGTCAGCGAACAATTTGGCATGGGTAAGAATATGATTGCAGGCTTTCAACATTTAATGCAAGCTGCACCAGACCATTTTAAAATGATATTTGATAAACCAGGTCCTGGTGCTACACAAAAAGAAATTGAAGATTATTCGAGCTTACCAGGAATGGCAATGATGGTTGCAGGTATTTGGGTAGCAAATTTAAATTATTGGGGATGTAATCAGTACATCACACAAAGAGCATTGGGAGCAGATTTAAAAACAGCAAGAACAGGAATTTTATTTGCTGCCTTTTTAAAATTGATGATGCCAATACTTGTTGTGGTTCCAGGAATTGCAGCATATGTATTGTATCAAAATGGAGGATTACAAACACAGATGATGACTAATGGGGTATTGAATCAAGACAATGCTTACTCATCTATTGTTGGACTTTTGCCAGTGGGCTTAAAAGGCTTATCGATGGCCGCTTTAACAGCAGCGATAGTGGCATCATTAGCGGGCAAAGCAAATAGCATATCTACCATTTATGCTTTAGATATTTATAAAAAGTATATCAATAAAGATGCAACGGATAAAAAAATTGTAATGATGGGAAGAGTCATCATTATTCTTTCATTATTGATTGCAATTATCATTAACTGGAAAGACACTCTGGGTATTGGCGGCAAAGGTGGATTTGAATTTATCCAAAAATATAGTGGCTATATTTCTCCAGCCATCTTCCCTGTTTTTCTATTAGGCTTCTTTTGGAAAAAAGCAACTTCTAAAGCAGCGATCACAGGTATCTTTTTTGGTGTGGCACTCTCCATTGTTTTTGATAAATTTTTACCTGGCTGGATGGGCAACGATACTTTATTGTATACAGCCTATCCAACTAAATCTGGTAATTTTGAAATCCCATATTTAATTCAAATGGGCTGGGTATTTTGTTTTACCACATTAGCCATTATATTGATTAGTTTATTAGATGTAAAAGGACAAAAAAATGAAAGTGAAATCACCGAAGACGAGGGGCAGTTTAAATTATCTAACGCGCATTTAGCAATGGGAATGCTTGTTTTGGGTGTGGTGATTGCACTCTATATCAAATTTTGGTAGGTAAGTTTGAATGAACTGATTAGCACTTTACAAAAGTGATTTTAAAAAAGTTGCATACTATAGTGTCCTAAGGTAGTAAAGAGGGCACAACGAATCAGTACGCCTAAACTACACCAAAACACCATTTTATTGGTGGGCACATTAAAGCCAACGCCAATACCGATACTAATGGGAGCACCTACAGTCATGGTACCCAATAAGCCAAGTCCAATGACGCCATATTTTTCCCAAATTTTCAATACAAATCCAGGCTCTTTTTTTGTTTTTTCAACTTTATTTTTTCTAAAGCTGTTGATCACCAATTTTATTTTATCACCTAGATAAGCCGCAGCAAAAACACCTAATAATCCCCCAGCAAGACTTGCTAAAAATATAACGATTGGGGAGAGTCCAAATGCAAATCCAGCAGGAATAGCGGCATAAATTTCAAAAGTGGCAAGACCAGCTACAGTGAGGATTTTATAAAACATGAGTTGTATTTAGAATTGTAAAGCTACCGATAAATCTTACCCGTTCCCCCTTTCTTATATTAAATTAAAAAGGAACTAATCCAATTAGTCCCTTTTTATAATTTAGTATTCCCAAATAGCGTTTAGTTATACTTTTTTTGGAGGCAATGCAAATGCAGTCGCTTGATGCTCAAACTGACCATTGTGTGCGCCGTCGCAAAAAGGTTTGTTTTTACTTAAGCCGCATCTGCAAAGGCCTAACACATTTCTACCAGCTAAATCATAGGCATTACCTTCTCTATCTACGATTGTAAATTCGCCTTCGACTTTTAAAGATCCGTTATTATTTACGGTGATTTTAGTTGACATAATTACTTTTATTTTAGAAATTTAAAGGTATTGAATTTTTACTTCAGTTCAATCAGGGTAGCCTGTGTTGGATAGAATATCTTTAAACCAATTTGATTGGCTGCTTGAATTTCTGCTTTGATTTTTGTTTCGCAATCATCACAAGGCTTGATATGGGTCACATACAATGGCGTGTTTTTCAATTGTCCATTTGCGAGTTGATTTAGTTTGCCTATTTCTTCCATCAACAGATTCGGTGTAAGGTGCCCAAATAAGGCTTTTTCAGAAACGCTATTATCAAAAGACACTTCAATAAAAATGGCTTTAAGCTGATTTTTAATTACTAAGGGTGCTATTGTCTGCCATAATTGAGCCAGTTGTGTACTTTGTTCAACTCTATCTGGGCCTGTATCGCCAAGGTATAATAAATAAGCATCCTGATTTCTGACAAGAAAAGCAGTGCTCTCATATGGATTGACATGACTTAATACAAAGGGCGTCACAAATAAACCGGTCTTATCAATTGGAATTTCAAGCTTGGGTGTTAAGGTTTGATAGCTGTATTTTTTTAAGATAGGCGCTTCACCCTCAGTTCCAAAATTCGCCCAAGCAGACCAAGTAAAATAATTTTTCTTAAATACGTCTAAGACAGAAGCTAGTCCATATAAATTTTTTGTATTGTCATTAGGGGAGTTCATGATCAATCCTGCGGTATGGTCTAAATGTGCATGAGAAATAAAATAACTATTAATATTATTTTGTTGAATAAGACTTGGGTTGGATGGTTTAAAAAGCTTTTTTGCTGCAGCAAGCTCCAGGCCTTTGTAAATAGTGCCGGCGTCTAAACAAATAAATTGGGCACTGCCACTGGCAGCAACAAGGTATGCGGAAAGGTTTGACTCGTCTAAGCCACCCTTTACACCAAGTGGGATGACCTTAAAGCTATTTGACGAGATGGATGCGTTGTTTGATTGTCCAGCAACATGCGCTACCACCATCAACAAAATCGACACTGCTACTAAAAATTTTTGTTTCAATCTTTGATTTTGTTAAAAATATCAAATTTTTCGTTCCGTTTGCGTAATTGGGAACATATTCAAATGATCAATTGCGTTTTTTAGAATTTGCACAAGATATTTTTGGTTCAAATCAAATCAATTAATACTATGAAAAAAATGTTTATATGCTTAATGGCATTATGCACATTGACAGTGACTTCGGTATCTGCTCAACAAATGGATCAGACTGCGAAAAACTTGAAGTTTTACGGTCATGTTTGGGATGTGGTTGTTAACGAAGGAAGAGTGGATATGTTAGATACAGCTTTCGCTGAAAATGTGATTTTACATACAACACCGCTTGTAACTGGTAAGGCAAATGCTAAAGCTTATTTCGCAAATTATGTGACTGGCTTTAGTAACAGAAAATTTACGGTAAGAGAATCTCTTGCTCAAGGTAATAAAGTAGTAAAATACTGGAATTTTAAAGGCAAGCATACAGGTACTTTCTTTGGTATTCCTGCAACCAATAAGGATGTGGATGTGATTGGCTGTACCATTGCAACTATTGTAAATGGTAAAATCACAGAAGAGCGTGACTTTATGGACATGCTAGAATTCTTACAACAATTAGGCATCATGCCTCGTTAAGCTTCTACTGTTTTAAAAGATTTTATAAAAGCGGAAGGGGTTACTCCCTTTCGCTCTTTAAAAGCGTCAATGAATTTAGATCTTGATGCAAAACCCGCATTTGTAGCAATGGCTTCTATCGTCAAATTTTTTGCTTCTCCGTCTTTGATCAAGGCACATACATGATCGATTCTTAAATTTTTCCTCCAATCACTAAATGTAATTTCAAGTTCTTTATTAAAATAGTTAGATAAAAACCGCTCCGGTATTTTTAAGTCAAAAGACATTTGAGATAGTGAAAATTCTTTTAGAATAAAAGGTAGAGTTTCTAAATAGGATTGAATGATTTGCTCAATATCCTGCACTGTTGCTGTTTCTTTTTGTTTCTTAGGTAAACTCGACTTAATCTCTTCTATAATATTATCTTTCCCTTTCTCAATCGTATAAGACACATTACCATAAAGGATTTTGGGAAATAAGAATAAGGATAGATTTTGCAAGAAAAATCCTCCTCCACAAATTTCAAAATAATATTTCTCGGTAAAAATGGTAGTGGATGGAATTCCAAAGATGCTAAATTGAACACCATATAAGGTACTCATATGTCCAATACTATTGACTGCAATTATAATTTGCATCAAACATAATAAATAGATCCACCTGCTAATAATTGAATGATTAGAGGAGCGACTATTATTTTCTTGCAGCATTTTTTTACTATGCACATAGAAAAATCCAATAGAGAAAAGAGCATAGCATAAAAGATGAATAGACCTTGAATAAAGGATAAATTCAAATGAAACAAAATTAAAATCAAGCGTATAATTCTCGGTCACATTGACTATTTCATGTGCAATTTGCGCCTTTTGATCAAAAGGGAGGGTTGTAAATGGCAGGCAATTAATGATAATAAAAACAGCTGGAAGCAAATGCAACCAATCCCACTTTTCAAGTTTGTTATTGTCTGACAAAGTCGTCTTCACATAGTAAAACAATAATGGGCCTAATACATAAGACAAGGGCAGCCAATTTACAAAGCTAACACCTTCCCAAAATAGGTCCTTGGTAAAATGTAGGCCATAATAGACCAATACGACCAAGTTGCAACACAAGAAAAAAAGCGCTAAGAATATATTCGATCTATTTAAAGAACTTAAATAGTATAAAAGGATGAAGGAAGTAAAAATCCCAAATAAAGGAAAAAGTATAGCCATAAATGGATGATTACTAGATTAATAGGGGTTCAAGATAAGCAAATTTGTTCCAAAATGCCCAAATGGAACAAGTTGGAATAGCACAAATACCAATCTAAAAGCCTATTGTTATTACTTTAGATTTCATTAAAAACCTCATTCCATGAAAAAAATCATGTTTTTGGCAATTATTGCCGTTTCTATTGCTGCTTGTTCACAAAAATCAGAAAGCACAACGGCTACCGATCCCCATCAATTTGGGTTTAACTATGATAGTACAGCGCATATGGATGTTATTAAATCAACATTTATTGACTTGGAAAACTATGACACAGCTAGTTATGTAACAAAGTATGCAGACACTGCAAAGTTTCATGACAATGGTAAATTAACCAACTTAACAGAAAATGTTAGTTTACAAAGAGGATTTATAGCTGCTGGAATTAAGGCTAAAGTGAAGTCCGATTATGCAATGTGGAGTAGTCATTTTAATTTCAAAGACGGAAATCAAGGTGATTATGTATACACTTATTTGACTGCAACTTTTACTAAGGGTGACAAATCTGTTGATGTAGTGATGTTTCAGGCAAATCTATTTAACAAAGATGGTAAGATCGTAGAAGAATGGTTGGTATACGATCCAACAAATATGGCTTCCTTATTGAATTAGTAAATTTTACCTAATCATAAAAAAGGCCCAGGCGGATTGCCCGGGCCTTTTTTGTTTTGAGGTTATAGAGGAATCATCTAATTTTACAAATACGAACAAACATAAGTTTAATGAGTAAGATTTTAGTGATAGGCGCAGGGGGGCAACTTGGGACAGAACTCACAAAAGCTTTGACAGACAAGTACGGTAAAGACAGTGTTCTTGCAACCGATTTCCAGGAG
>JBIKJM010000201.1:0-2883 GCA_044360985.1 Sediminibacterium sp.
TGCATTTAATGGGACATTTACTCCATCTATATTTACAACAGGTTTTGCTTGATCGCTATATGCTCCAAGCCCAGCAGTAATAACTAGATCTTGCCCCGCTGTTAAATAATCTGAATTCAAATTTGCATTAACATAAAAATTAGTAAATGGTATTTTAACAGCTCCAACTTGATTATGACAATATGTAATTACTTGTGAAGCACTGTTACGAATATCATTTTGAAATTTAGTCAAAATGGTAATTGCACCAATAGTTGGTATCATATTAAAATACTCGTAACTCCATTTTTTATAATCTGAAGCGTTTTTACCGTTGTATGCATCTAAATTCAATGGAATTTTAGGCATTACATTCTTTTCAATTTCAGGATGTAAATTAGATAAATCTTTTCTGAACCCTTGCAACCTAGTATACAATTCTTTACCTTTTTCACCCTCAACTATTATTCTTGTCGCTGCTTCTAAATTATCAATATTATAGACCTCTTTTTCACCATCCATTTTTAAGCCTGAGCCTAATTTCAAATCCTTTTTCAAAGCTTCAATTTCATTGTAAATTGCATCAGCGAATACTTGTGCTTTTTCTGCCTTTGGTAACCAAAATAACGCTTCCTCTCTATTGCTAGGATCTTTTGTCAATTCTGTTAATGAACTTAGTACAGAACTATTACTTTTTTGTATTATGTTATTTGATTCTGATAGACTCAGATCAATCGTTTTGAATGCATTTAAAATTTCACTAGACACGTTCAATGCCAAGAGGGCAGTCAACACCAAGTACATGATGTTAATCATTTTCTGCCTTGGATCTTTAGGTAATGACATTTACACTATATTTTATAATTTTATTTAAAATGGTTGGATCAAATGTGTTTATGCATTTATTTTCCTTGCATTGCATGGATCATCTTGCTATACGCTTGATTCAGTTGGGTCAAGTTATCAGCCAAATTTGTCATTTGTTCTTTAGTTCTTGCAGCTTCACTTACAGTTGCATTCATTGAAGTTGACATTTCTTTTAAACTGCCATAGAAATGATTCATCTCTTCAATTGTTTTACTCATTGACAAAAACTGATTGTTTAAATTCTTCAAGCCTTCTGTAGAGCCATTGATTGTTCCCAAATTATCAGAAACATTTTGAACTGTTTGCTGAACATTGTTTAATGCTGCAATCAATTCAGTTGCATTTAAATTGCTAGTACCACCATTTGTAGTTGGATGATCAACTGGAGGTGGAGGCAAAAATGCATAAATCACAAAAATAGCAGCCTCAGTTAATAAACCGACTACTAAAGCATAGTTTGCCCATTCTAAATGAATAATTTTTGCAAGTGCACCAATAATAACTATTGCAGCTCCTAAGGAGATAACAATGTTCACAAGTTTGTTTGTTCTTTCAGAGATTTGTTTTGCCATTAGAAAAGATTGAAGGATATAAATAATTGATTAATAAAAAATTAAATTGTTTTAATTTATTCTAGGTGCTTTTGAAAGTACACACCTAAAACCAATATATGATTTTGCAGTATCTTGATAATCATAATTGCGCGTACTAACTTGAACATTATAAGCAATATCTTTCCAAGACCCTCCTCTAATTACTTTTCTTTTCTTTAAAATGGGATCTGAATCTTTAGCAAAATATTGAATATCTGGATTGAAGTCCCCAATGAAATTAGAGCTTCCTTCGTAATAGGCTGAACTTGTCCATTCTGCAACATTGCCTGCCATATCAAATAATCCAAAATCATTTTCTGTGTATGATTTTATTTTTGTAGTTTGTATATTATCGTTTCCAGGATTACCGCCTAAATAATCGCCTCTACCTGGTTTAAAATTAGCTAACAAACGACCTTCCTTTGTTCTTGTATATGGGGAACCCCATGGGAACATCGCATTTTTCTTAGAATTACCTCTTGCCGCATATTCCCATTCAGCTTCAGTAGGTAATCGATAGATGCCGTCAATTTTTTGATCGGTTCTACCTGGTTTTCCAGCGTAATAATCACTGTTATTTGTACGCCAATGAGTAAATGCAATTGCTTGTTTCCAACTAACTCCTACAACAGGGTAGTCATTGTATGCTTGATGACTGAAATACAATCGAGTCAATGGTTCATTGTAAGAATAAGAGAAGTCTCGCATCCATACTAGAGTATCTGGATATACTGCTTCATTCACTGTTATGATATAATCTCCTATTTCTTTTTCAAGTTTTTTTGATTCACGTGCAGCTGCTTTTAAGTCTACAAATGAATACCTATAAATTAATTTATTAGGGTCAATTTCGATTTTCCCTTGAATTCGATTGTCGGGACTAAGTAAAATTTCATTTAATTTTTCTAAAACCGCTCTACTATTTTGATTGATTTTTAATGCTCTAGTCCAATCCACTCGGATTGTATCTTCGTTTTGGTTAATACCTCCTCCATAAATCGCCAAATATTTCAATGAATCTGCTACATACTTAACAAATCTTCTATACTGTTCATTGGTTACCTCTGTTCTGTCCATCCAAAAACCCTGAATTGAAACGAGTTTTTTTTGATTCATTAATGACATATTGTACTCCTCATCACTTGCGCCCATGTAAAAAGACCCATTCGGAATTTCCACCATGTTAGGATCCAACTTGTTATTATTGATTTTTTTAGGCTTTTTTGCATATACAAAAAAAATCATCATGAATGATAATAACAATAGACTCATTAAAGTAATGGGGAATTTGATCCTATTATATTTTGAAAATGGTATCATATTATATACAAACGATTTTTTTTACAAAAAATTACATTATGGGTGTAAAGATAGCAGATTGTTTTGACGCTACTTTTAAACCTGAATGAATTGATTTTCATCATGATTAAGAAGATGCAAATTA
>JBIKJM010000032.1:0-9385 GCA_044360985.1 Sediminibacterium sp.
GTTTATTGCAAGTTTTTTTTTCTTTCTATTGATTGATTTTCAAATGGGTGGGAGGATTTTAGGTGACGAATGTCATAAAATTGTAAGTATCCAACTTATCCCTATAAATTTTGTTTATTCTTGTAATTGAAATTCGAAAAAAAGAGGACCTTCGGGCGGCGGAATCACATCTTATTTTATGAAAAGTATTAATAAATTACAGCAAAAGTGGGGCGTTGGCCAGGTGCAATTTTGGTTAATCATGACCACATTTGCCTTGGGCGGAAGCTTGAGCGGGTACCTAAATAAGCAAATCCTAAATTTGGTGTTTTTGGAGAAAAACGCGGCATATTGGCTCATTTATCCCCTATTATTGACCATTTTATGGCCTTTTTCGGTGATTTTGGTGAGTTTTCTAACTGGGCAATTTACCTTTTTTAAGGGGTATTTAGGCAGAATGTGGGGCAGATTGAGTGGCGGGACTTCAAGCAATGGATCGGCGAATGGATCGGCCGCGCCGATAAGCCCGATTCATGTGGCCATTTTTGCCTCAGGGGCGGGATCCAATGCTAAAAAGATCATCGAATACTTTGAAAACAAGTCCACCCCCGTTAAAATATCATTAATAGTTTGCAATGTTCCGGGTGCAGGGGTCCTAGAAATTGCAAAATCCAAGGGCATCCCCACTTTAATGCTCAATAAAGCAGAATTTGCAAGCACAGGCTATGTAGAAAGCCTACACAATGCAGATATTCATTTTATTGTACTAGCCGGCTTTTTATGGAAAGTACCCGAAGTGTTGGTGAACGCCTACCAACCAGGGATGAAAATTGATTCAAGCGTGGTGAATGGAAAAGTCAATACTGCAAGAGGCATTATTAATATTCATCCTGCATTGTTACCTAATTACGGAGGTAAGGGCATGTACGGATCACGCGTGCACGAAGCCGTTGTTGCTGCTGGAGAAAAAGAAACAGGCATCACCATTCATTGGGTAGATGCACATTATGACGAAGGCGATATTATTTTTCAAGCAAGATGTGCTGTTGATCCTAGCGATACACCAAACATGGTTGCAGATAAAATTCATGTTTTGGAACATCAACATTTTGCACCAACGATAGAAAAGATTTTATTAAAGAAATTGGTGTAACAAAAAAGGCCCCCGAATTTTCGAGACCTTGTTTAAATATTTTTGAAACTACTTTACTTATTTTTTCTTTGAATATTTTTCTCTGATTAGTTCTAGCTTTTCCCGAACTCAATCGTGTTCAACCATTCTAATAAAACTTTAATTTGAAATTTAGTATTGGATGTATTAATAGCTCCAGTAGGATTGCTTAACACCATAAATAATCCAGTCACGCCTTTATCTTCTGCAATAAGTATATAATTTGGACGCTGAATTTTAAAATTAGGATTTACATTTTGCAAAGCAGTCAAAGCATTTTGAAGGTCTTGTTTCAACAATGCAAACGCTTCAGCAGATTGAATTTTTAAAGTATCAATCTCTTGCTTGTAAATGAATTGATCGTTCTTAATGATCACATCCACACTATACTGATTGTTATTAGATAAAGTATAACTGTAATTTAATTTACCGTTGTTGCTATACTTGATAGTATTAGTTCCGGTTTGTGCAGATAACGTGTTTGTACTAAAAGCGATAAGCAATACAAACGCAGCAAGGGGAAGATTGCGCATTTAAAAAATTTGTTGCAATATTACGTGAATAGATGTAAACGAATGCAACTAATTGATAAAAATCAATACATGTATAAAATATATAATTTTTAAAATATACAATTAAAAAATATAATATTAAAAAAGTTTAATATTAATAATGGAATCTTAGTGAAACTATTTCAATTATCTCCTTATTAGTAAAGACTATTTCCAGATATCTTCAAGTTTAAATTTTATTCCTTTTCCATCTTTCAATTCTTGGATACTATCTAATAAATGCTTTTTGTTATTAGGAGTGGATAATAAATACATTGTTTCTTCTATTGCATTAAATGCTTTTTGAGAGATAACAACAACGTTTCCTTTGCCCTTTGGCCTTTTGATAATAATTTGATTTCTATTATCACCACATACTTGTTCAAGTTCTTCAGCTAGATTGCTTCTGAATTCAGTAACGGAAAGGACCTTTGTCATATTTCAAATTTGTACGAAATTACGTACGTTTTGAAATATACCAACTTTCTTTTAACCAGGCATGCGAGAAATGTATTTCTCAATTTCTTTAATCTGATCTAACACTTGCTTAGTAGAAGGCTTGCAAGCTTTTGCTTTGCGGAAGAAATCTTTAGCTGCACGGAACTCGCGTTTATTCATAAAAATTTGACACATGCTTAAATAAGCAACTGCTTCTGATTCTTTATCTGGAATGCCCGCACGAATAGCGGCACGGATATAAGCTTCACCTTGTTTGGTATCTCCTTTTTGCATCGACATCATCCCTAATTGTAATTTATTTGCACCCTCTGCTTCAGGCATTGCTGATCCTAGGCTGCTACTCATTTTAAGGTGCTTCTCGGCCGAATCAAAATCTTGTTTTGCCATGGCGATATTACCCTTAATAGTATAGTAAGTGCTTCTTACAGGCGTGTATAATAAGTTAGGAAACCAGATGGTCGCTAAAATGCGCTCTACTTCTTCGATATTACCCGCTTCCATCGGCTCTTGAACCAAACGCAAAGGACCAATAAAAATATGACTCAATAGGCCAATCACGCCAAGCATGTACAATGGGAAAACGGGCCAAAAATTAGCCAGATCTGTTAATTGAAGGATAGCAGCGCCAAAAATGGCAATTAAGCTTAACCAAAAACGAAACTTAATAATGATATTGTAAAAGCCCATAATGATGTCGATTTGAGCTGTGAAGATACCAATTTATAGGATAATAATGAGCCCTCTCTATAAAGTATGGATCCTTAAAAAAGAATAGTTATTTTTGTCCTCCTTAAACGGTCTTTGGACCTATTTAAGACTCGGATCCCAGTGGTTCGATGGTCCCGTAGTTCAATGGATAGAATAGGTGTTTCCTAAACACTAGATCCAAGTTCGATTCTTGGCGAGACCACAAACCCTCAACACAAAGTGTTGGGGGGTTTGGGTAAGTTCAAAACGGAAGAAGACAGTGCGAGCGAAGCGAGTACTGGCAATCTTGGATTACAATTCCACCTCCATTAACTCTTCAGCAAGTTTGTGCAACGAAAGTTGAATTTTCTGCTTTTGAGCAGCTCTGGGCTTTTTTAAACCAGAAGCATAATGTTGAATTTGTTTTTGCTTTATTCCAGTAATTCTTTCGAAAGAAGCATTGGTAAAAACGCCCTTGTAGTAATTTAACAAACTTTGGGTATCGAATCTATACTTGATTTTATATTCACCTTGAAGTTTTTTAGGGAGCTTATTTTTATTATACTTTTTATATAATTTGATAGCACTTAAGATAGACTCCTTCGCTTCCACAACAGTTTCACCAGCACCAAATATTCCATCCAAGTTTTCTGCATAAGCAGAGTAATAGTCTCTCGTTTTCTCAATCACCACTTTAATTGTATTCATACTTAGCCTTTTAAATTCATTACTTTAATGATCTTATTCAATAATCCCCAACCCATTTCTTTTGCCCCATGATAAGGAACAGGATATTTCATCCCCTCTTTTTCATAGATATAATGACTGCCTTCGGTTTTTAAATGTTTCCATCCATTTCTTTTTATAAGTCGATGAAGTTCACTGGATTTCATAATGCACATTACTGTGATTTTTATCCTGTACATAAAGGTAGTAAAATTACTACCTTTAACAAATTAAATATTTGCAGAAATCATCAGCACAACAATAATAGAATGAATAACAATTTGTGATTAAAGTATAAATACGCTGAAAGGGTTTGGGTAAGTTCAATACGGAAGGAGACAGTGCGAGCGAAGCCATTTGCCACCAAGTAGTTCTATTCTATAACATACTTGTGCCTTCCTCAATGGATGCGATATAATGACTAAGCTGTTTTTGCGTATGTTGTTCATACAATGGTTCCAGCATCGCTACTACACTTTCAATGGCTTCTTCTTTCACTATATTAATAGTACAACCGCCAAAGCCACCACCCATCATGCGTGCGCCTAAAACAGCTGGATGTTCTTTTACCTGGTCCACTAGAAAATCAAGTTCAGGGCAACTCACTTCATACAATGATTTTAGCCCTTCATGTGTTGCAAACATTTTTTTTCCAAGTGCTTCAATATCGCCATTTTCTAAATTGGCGCATGCGCTTATCAATCTTGAATTTTCTTCAACCACATATTTACAACGATTGTAAATTAAGATATCCTTAGGCAGTACATATTTTTCAAGCATTTCAATAGTTGCATCCCTTAACGAATTGACTGTTGGCTCCTGTTGTTGTATCCATGTAATGCCTTGTTCACATTGTATGCGGCGTGTATTATACTCCGAACTCGAAAGCTGGTGTTTTACATTCGTATTTAATAAAAGAATTTTATACCCTTTTATATCCAATGGCACATATTCATATTCCAATGAACGACAATCTAATTTTATAACATGGTCTTTCTTTCCAAAAAGCGAAGCGAACATATCCATTAACCCACAGTGAACGCCTGCAAAATCATGTTCTGCTTTTTGCGCCATAAAAGCCATTTGTATTTTTGTGAGGTGCAAGCCAAATAGCTCATTGAAAGCAAATAAAGTGGCACATTCTAAAGCGGCAGAACTTGAAAGCCCTGCGCCAATTGGGATATCTCCGTCTATGAGCAAATTACATCCCCCAAATTCTACTCCTGTTTTTTGTATCTGATCAATTACACCTAAAATATAATTGGGCCATCCTAAAGATGTCGTTTTAATTTCATTCAAACTAGTTTCAAAATCCTGGTTAAAAGCAGTTGCATGCATCACTACTTTTTTGTCGGTACGTTTTGCAATAGCTACATAAGCTGCTTTATCAATTGCTGCAGGTAACACAAAACCATCGTTGTAGTCGGTATGCTCACCTATTAGATTGACTCTACCAGGTGAACGCACAATTAAACAAGTGGTTCCAAACTTTTTCTGAAAGGCTGCTTCGAGATCCAACTTTTTCATTCCTGTAATATGTCAATTAATAATGAACCTTAAAAATAATTGATATATTCCTTAAAATTTAATTATTATTTAATTAATTCAAAGCTGTCTTTTAAACGAATGTCAGCCGACGAAGCGCCAATCATAATATCAAAATCACCTGGTTCTGAGTCCCAAACTAATTTTGCATTGTAAAAGGAAAGCTTCTCATTATTAATCAAAAATTTTACTTTTTTACTTTCGCCCACATTCAAGAAAACCTTTTTAAAGTCCTTAAGCGACTTAACAGGCAATACTAAGGAACCTACTTTATCACGTAAATACAATTGCACAATCTCTTCCCCTGCATACTTACCTGTATTAGTAATAGTTAAACTTACTTCCAAGGTTTCCTTTTTAGTAAACTGATACTTGCTTAATTTCAAGTCGCTATACTCAAAGCTTGTATAACTTAATCCAAAACCAAAAGGGAATTTAGGATGAATACTTAAGTCAATATAAGAAGAATTGTAAATATGGTTCGTGTCAGAAACTGCAGGGCGGCCTGTATTAAAGTGGTTATAATAAATAGGAATTTGTCCAACACTTACAGGAAAAGTCATTGGCAATTTAGCAGCAGGATTATAGTCACCAAATAAAACATCGGCAATTGCATTGCCGGCTTCACTGCCTAACCACCAAGTATATAAAATTGCAGGTGCATTGTCAGCAGTATAATTAAATACTAAGGGGCGACCTGCGTTCACTAAAACCACAACAGGCTTGCCAGTTGCCAAAAGCGCTTTTAACAAGTCCTCTTGCACACCTGGTATAGCAATATTTGCTTTACTTTTTGCTTCACCACTCATGTCCCTACGTTCGCCAATACTAAGTATTACCACATCGGCTTGCAATGCAATATTAATCGCTTCTGCAAAACCAGCTTTGCTATCCCCTTCAATTTCACAACCCTGCGCAAATAACAAATTAGTCGTCGCTCCTACTTTATTTTGTACCCCTTCCCATTGGGAAACTATAAAATTAGAATCTACACCCGGTATTTCAATATCCCAAAATCCTTTGTTTTGCTTTAATGGTTTTACTAAAGGACCAATAAAAGCAATTGTTTTTAACTGTTTGGATAAAGGCAATAAATTATTTTCATTTTTTAAAAGCACAATGCTCTTTGCTGCCATTGAACGCGCAGCAGCTGTATGACTTGCGTTATTCAAAGCCATTTTTTCTCTTTCTACATTTGAAAACTTATAGGGGTCGTCAAACAAACCCAATTCAAATTTCTTTAATAAAATCCTGCGCGCCGCGTCGTCAATGAATGCAACAGGAACTTTTTTATCCTTCACTAATTGTTCTAAGTTATTTTTATAACTTCTACTTTCCATGTCCATATCACTGCCTGCAGTAATTGCACTTAATGCCGCTTCATAATCGTTCTTTGCAAAACCATGGTTCACTAATTCATTAATTGAACCCCAGTCACTCACTACAAAACCTTTAAAACCCCACTTGCCTTTTAAAATTGTTCTTTGCAAATAACTATTCCCTGTGGCAGGGACGCCATTAATATCGTTGAAGGAATTCATGAAACTAGCCGCGCCTGCATCTAAGGCAGCTTTAAATGGCGGCAAGTAAATTTCCCATAATTGGCGATCACTCATATCAACCGAATTATAATCACGTGCACCCACCGCCGCGCCATAGGCAGCAAAATGTTTCACACAAGCCATAACAGCATTGGTGTCCCCAAAATGCGCACCCTGAAATCCTTTCACCCTAGCTCCAGCAATTAAGGAACCTAAATAAGTGTCTTCGCCAGCACCTTCCATCACACGGCCCCAACGTGGGTCACGAGCAATGTCAACCATTGGCGCAAAAGTCCAATGAATGCCACTTGCGCTAGCTTCTGTAGCAGCAACACGAGCAGCTAATTGAATCGCATCTAAGTCCCAACTAGCCGCTTCTGCTAAAGGAATTGGAAAAGTAGTTTTATACCCGTGTACTACATCCTGACCAAATAATAAAGGAATTTTTAAACGAGATTGCATCGCTACGTTTTGCCAGCTTCTGGTGCGCTCGCTTCCTAACACATTTAATAAGGAGCCAACTTGGCCTGACTTAATTTGACCAATTTTATCGTTATCAATGGTCACCGGACCTGTTGCTAAATTGTTGTCGTTGTATTGGTTTAACTGCCCGACTTTTTCTTCAAGCGTCATCAACTTCAAAACTGAATCAACTTTCTGACTATTGGTTTTTTTTTGCGCACTAACAGAAAAAGTAAATGCAAACATGAAAAAAAATAATACCAAAAATTTATGACTCATTGTTAAGGATTGTGACTAATTAATAATGTTATTAAAATAAAGAGTTATAAAATTATTGATAAACCCTCACATAATCAATTTCAAATGTGGTACTTGTAAATGATGCATCGATAGGGCCACCTAAATTGCCTCCCATTGCAATATTCAAAATCATGAAGAAATTTTGATTGTATGGAATAGATGGACTGTTTTGAAGTGTATGGAATAACTTGTCGTCTACAAAGATTTGCATCGCTGTTGGCGTCCATTCTAATTTATATACATGAAACTCGGTTGTTGCAGTTGGAACCATTGTAGTTGCTACTTTGGCGTTACCACCGTAGTATACAGGATAGTGAAAGGCAGAAATAATTTTATTTAAATCTTTACCAACATGTTCCATGATATCAATCTCGCCACAAGCAGGCCAAGAAACTGTATTAATATTATCTCCTAACATCCAAATTGCAGGCCATGTACCAACACCAACAGGTAGTTTAGCACGTACTTCTACCTTACCATATTTGAAAGAAAATTTACCTTTAGTTAACAAGCGAGCAGATGTGTATTGACTACCTGCATAAGCTTCTTTCTTTGCAACAATTTTCAAAGTACCATTTGTCACATAGGAATTGTCTCTACGATCGGTATAATTTTGGGATTCATTATTACCCCAACCACTTGCGCCAAGATCATAGCCCCATTTATTGCTATTTGGTGCACCAGGTGTTTCAAATTCATCAGACCAAACTAAAGACAATCCAACAGAAACAACAATCTCAATTGATTTAGAAATTGTTGCATTAGAGCCACTTTTCGCTGTCACTTTCACAGTATAATTTCCAGATGTTGCATATTTATGATTAACGGATCCTGAAGGACTAGTTTCAAAAATACCATTTCCAAAATCGTATTCATAACTCACTGCATTTGTTGCAGATGATGCAAAGGAAACATTACCACTATTATCTGGATTCACAGTTGCATTAACCACCAAATTAGTTGGAGTTAAAGCGGGGGTTGTACCCCCGCTTTTATTACATGAAAGCAATCCGAAACTTATTAAACATAAAAATATCCCTACTCTCATTTAATGACTATTTTACTTTAAACATTTGATACCAAGCGTTTCCATCAGCACCAATCGTTCTTAATGTCATGGTGGTACTAGTAATTGATATGATTTCATACATATTACTTCCAGCTCCAACCATCACTAAACCATTTCCTGGTACTGAGAATTGAATTCTTGTAGAAATAGCAGCTGTGCTGTTCGAAGTTGCATTCATGAAAGAAAGTCTTTTAACACCTAATGTTGCAATTGGAAATTTACCTTCAGCTCCAGTTAAACCATAGTAAGATACTGCAGCACCCAAAACAAATGTGTTGCCTTTATTATCTAAATTTATAGACACATTATTATTAGCGTCTTTAGAGAAAGTAATTTCATCGTCATAAAATTCATCAGCAACTCTATCATTAGGACCAGCAGCATACCAACTAGGGAAGAATGTTTCGTTCGCACCTTGACTAGGGCCAGGGCCAACACCAAAATGACCAGGAGCATCTTTATCAGCAACCCAAACCTTAGATCCGCTACCAGTTAAATTAGTAAGAATAGTTGTTGGAATTTCAAACGCAACAAATACCGTTACAGATTTGCTAATTGTTGAAATAATACCACCCGTACCAATCGCATTTGCAGTGATGGTGTATTTTTTTACACCAGGTGTGGTATACTTATATGTAATCTTTCCAGAAGGCACCAATGCGATGTTACCATCTCCAAAGTCAACATTATAGGTAATTGCATTCGTCGCAGTCATATTGATTGACACAGCGCCAGTACCGTTACCAGTAGGATTCGCATTGTCAAGGCCAACAACAGTAGTTGTTAGTGCTAAATCAGAAGGTGTTTTCATTGCTCCGAAAGAATATTCTTCTTTCTTACAACCTGTAATACTAAGTATGACAAGTAAAGAAAACAACCCAATTATTTTATATAA
>JBIKJM010000033.1:0-9365 GCA_044360985.1 Sediminibacterium sp.
CTGCCCTACCCCATCTTATTGCAGTAGCCGTTTTTGCTATTGTAGCTATTGTGTATTGCAAACCAGCATTAGAAGGTAAAGTATTGCAACAGTCGGATATTACACAATGGAAAGGGATGGCGCAAGATGCGATGAATTATAGAGATCAATATGGCAAAACCCCATTATGGACCAATAATATGTTTGGAGGGATGCCTGCCTATCAAATTACTGGTATTCCAGGAAATGCATTCTCTATTGGCATGTTGGATCGATTATTTACCTTGAATTTGCCTGAACCAATTGGCTTATTTTTCTTAGCTAGTATTTGCTTTTATTTTTTAGCACAAGTACTTGGATTCTCCACAGTCATTGGCATTGTTGGCGGATTGGCCTATAGCTACGCAACCTATAATCCTATTATCGTTGTAGTTGGACATATCACCAAAATGCATGCCATTGCTTATCTACCTTTCTTTATAGGTTCTATCCTTTTAATTTTTCAAAAGAAGTATTACTTGGGTGCTATCTGTACTGCCATCGCAACCACTTTATTTGTTCAAGCAAATCACCTTCAGATAAATTATTATGGCCTAATCATCGTTTTAGTGATGTCTGTATTTTATCTAGTGCACTGGATCAAAGCAAAAGATTTTACACATATTTTTAAAACAGTTGGATTTAGCTTGGCGGCTGGTTTAATGGGATTGGCTGTAAATGCTGTCATGCTTATTGGCACTGCAGAATTTGGAAAATCTACCATCAGAGGCGGAAGTGCTTTGGCGACAAAGGATAGCAGAATTACCAATACTGGATTGAATAAAGATTATGCATTAAGTTATAGCATGTTCTTATCAGAACCATTGGTGATGATGTTCCCTCATATTTATGGCGCCTCTAATGATCCTAATTTAGTAGACCCCGCTAAATCAAAAGCAATTGAAGTCTTACAACAAATGCAACCTGAAATAGGACAGCAATTACAATCTTTCTTACAATTTTATTGGGGAGGCATTGGATTTACAGCAGGCCCTCCATACGTTGGTGTCATCATTTGTTTCTTTGCCTTTATTGGATTTGGAAGCAATAAAAATCCAAACCGTTGGTGGATAGGTACTGTCATTGTATTATCAATTATGCTAGCAGCTGGCTCTTATTTTGAGTCTTTCAATTTAATGATACTAAAATACTTGCCTTTATATAATAAGTTTCGCGCGCCAAGTATGATTATCGTTGTGCCAACTTTATTAATTGGCATTCTAGCAATGTATGGCATTAGTGCTACTATAAAAGCCACCAATTTTAAAAGCTTCTTACAAGAACATAAAATAGGTTGGATTAGTTTAGGACTCGTATTTTTTGCAGTAATGGCATTGTATTTCTCTTCAGATTTTAAATCGGAAAGTGAAAAACAATTGATGAGTCAAATTATGCAAATACAAGACCCAAATCAAAAAGCAGCATTTGAAGGCCCTGCCAGAGATTTAGTAAACGCTATTGCAGAAGACCGTAAAGGATTTATTGAATCGGACTTAACTAGAACATTTATTTTTATTGGGATTGCTTTCTTGTTCATCTTCTTATATATTAAGCGAACCATACAAGAGACGATATTTATTTTGGCAATAGGCGTTTTAACATTAGTGGACATTTTCCAAATCAATGTTCAATACCTAAAGCCAAGTCAATATGTGGATGCATCAGAAAATGAAAATGTTTTTGCTCTCACGGCATTAGACAATGCATTGTTGAAGGACAAGAGTAATTATAGAATCATCGATATTAGAAGAGGTGTTCAAACTGCATTCAATGAGGGTGCGATCATGGCCTATCATCATAAATTAGTTGGAGGATACAACCCAGCTAAATTAAGTATCTACCAAGATCTGATCGAAAATCAATGGTATAATTTCCCTAATTGCTTGCCTACACTAAATATGATGAATACTAAATACATCATCACCGGTAATATGGCATCTGATACCATCCCTAACCCAGATGCATTAGGGAACGCCTGGTTCGTGAAAGGGATTGAATTTAAAAAAGGGCCAAGAGCAGTGATAGATCACCTAAGTAATTTTAATCCAAAAGATACTGCGGTGATGGACGAGCAAGATAAAATTGAAGCTTTAAATGGATTGCAAGTGGATTCAAGCGCAACAATTCAGTTAGTTGATAATAAGAACGACGAAGTGAACTACGCAGCTAAATCAAATGCAAAACAATTAGCTGTATTTAGTGAAATTTATTACAAGGATGGCTGGAAAGCATATCTGGATGAAAAGGAAACCACAATTGTAAAAGTGAACTACGTACTTAGAGGATTAGTTGTTCCTGCAGGTGATCATAAAATTAGATTTGAATTTAAACCTGATTCAATCGCTAATACACAAAAATTGGCAGGTGTTGCTTCTATCCTACTTTGGTTAGGATTAATCGCTAGTATTGCTTTAGCATTCAAAGAGTTTACCAAAAAACAAAATACAACAACCTAATGCTTGTATCTGTTGTCATTTGTAGCTATAATCGTGCCGCATACATTGGTGGCGCCTTATATAGTTTATACCAACAAACCGCTTCAAAAGATAATTTTGAAGTGATTGTGGTAGATAATAATTCAACGGATGATACAGAACAAGTGGTTGCAAAATGGAGAGCCGAAAACCAAGAGGGCCATTTTCGTTATTCCACCGAGACCAAACAAGGGGCTTCCTTTGCAAGGAATACCGGTGCTGCTGCCGCGAAAGGACAATGGCTGTGTTTTATGGATGACGATGCCATTGCCACTCCCACTTATATTGAAAATATCATTCAACATATCCATACCAAACCAGAAGCCATTGGCTTTGGTGGACGTATCATCCCAAAATACATCCCCTCAGAACCTAAATGGATGAGTTATTACGTCTCCTCCTTGGTTGGCAATTTTGATTACGCCCCTACTGCTTGTGCTTTTGAAAATGGGAAGTATCCTATTGAGTCCAATATGATTGTTAAAAAGGTAGTGTATGAAGCCATTGGCGGATTTAATACTCAAATACCTGGCGTAGTGGGTACTTTAAGAATTGGTGGAGAAGGCAAAGAATTATTCTACAAAATATTAGCCCTTGGACATACGATCTATTACGACCCATCCATTTGCGTGCACCATGTGGTAGAAGTCAAGAAGTTAACACCGGAATATATGTACCGTGTAGCAAGTGGAATTGGTAGAGGAGAAAGAACCAGGACTTTAAATATTTCTAGATTGGCTTATATTCAAAAGATAGTGGAATACATTTTTAAACTTGGAGCGTCTATCCTATTAGGTATTAAATACAGTTTGCAGGGATCTCCAGCAAAAGCATGGCCAGTCATTCAATTTAGGATTGATGCTTTGAAGGGATTAATAGGTTAATTTTTTATAGCATAAATCATCCCACTATTCTCAGTTACATGATGCGTTTGTCTCAGTTTAAATTGATGATGCATTAAAACTTTTTCGATATCTGATGCCCCTTTTTCATGCCATTCAATAATCGCTATTGCTACATGATTTAAATAAGTAGTTTCTTTTAGCATATCAAAGATGGCATATTCTTCTCCTTCACAATCTAGTTTTAGTAATATTTTAGCATTGGGGTTTTCTGCTAGCACTTTATCAAATACCTCGTTAATTGAAACTAATTGAACAATGATTTCTTGCCCTATTTTTTTTCCATACTCATTTTTCTGTTCAATGGTAGACGCTGATAATAAACCACTTTCAAATAAAGGAATAGCTCTAGATTCATGCACATTACTCACCCCTTCATTCATTAATTTTAATGTACTAGCCCATTTGGGGTTTGCTAGTAAATTTAATTCGGCTTCTGCAAAAGTTTCTGGAAAAGGCTCGTAACCGTATACTTTATTCACATAAGGTTGAATGGCAAAATACAAAGAAGCAACTCCTACATTCATGCCGATATCAATGACTACTACATTGTTGTAAGGGGTTTCAATGGCATAAATTTTTTCTATAAAAATTTCATACAAGACAGCCATATTAGACAGGGAAGCGACTTTGAATACAAGCCCCTCCACTTCTACCATAAAATAGGAATTCGAAGTTTTTGTTACTTTGAAGGTGGAGTTAGACAGCAATTCAATTAGAAAATGCATACTGAACCCAAACTGATCTAATTGAGCTATCTGGATAGTATTGCCCGTATTGGTAAATAATAAATGACCATTGCTAACTCGCATATTCGATGCCCAGTGCTTTGGTAGTTTATAAAATGCAAATAAATAAGCAAGCTTAAAATGCTTTAGCTGTAAAAAGAAAAAACAAAATGAAACAAATTTATTAAGGATTCTAGTGAAGTTCATTGTATTTTATTTTTTACCCATTCTATTCATTAGAAATGCGGATATGCCCGAAAATAGATTTTTATACACTGCTAACAATTCAGGGTTATAAATTAAATCGTTTTTGATTATTTTAATACACCTAATCACATCTTTTTTCATAGAAGATGTGAGACCTTGAGCTTTAAATAAAAGATATAAACCATTACGTACAATATAAAAGACCCTAGTTGGGGCATGAATAATACGCATTGACTTTTTGAAATTACCCAAGCCCCTTCCTTCTACTAATGTTCCCAGTGCATGATTTAAAACAATATTCGAAAACATTAAATTAGTATACCCATTTTGTATCACTCTATAAGAAAATTCAGCATCCACAAAATCTATAAATAAATCCTCATTAAATGGCCCTATATGTTTTGCGAGGGATACATTTAAAATAGACCCTGATGTAATTAAAGTAAGTGCTTCTTCTGGCTCGTCTTTTGGAAGGGTAAAATCGGGTTGGCAATTCACGCCAAATTGAGCCACATTGCTATCGCCTGATGACTGAATGGATAATTTATATTTATCAAAATCTCCGTCTTTAAAGGAAGAGTCCTGATCCATGGTCAATAAAAAATCATACTGATTCAATGTCGCTTGCGCTATTGCCTGATTCAATCGCTTCGCAATACCTTCATTGGCATTAAAATAATGGTATTGAATAGAAGGATCTAGTTTTAAAAGGGCCTCCTCTATTCCTGGAGTCTTGGATTCACTATTATCGTAGACATACAATTGCTTTAATCCATTCAAATAGGTTTGTATGTTATCTGACAATTGCTCAATATCAGGATGATATAATATGACGACCCCGGCAATGTTCATCCTATGAATAATTTAGTAGGTTCAAATTTAAGCCATTAAGATAAAACCACCTTCATTTGATCTGTAAATATTGAATATGACTAGATTTTAAGCATAAATATTTATCTTGTTCTTGTTATGAGTGGAAAAACAAATAATTTTTCAATAATTATTCCTTTTAAAACGGGCAAGAAATATCTTTTAGATTGCTTGCATTCGGTTTTAGGTCAAGACTACCCTCATTTTAATATTATTATTTTAGCGGACAATACAAGTAATATTGATGATTCAATAGATGCAGTCAACGCAATTCAAAGTAATAAAATAAGCATTCAAATAGCGCAGCAAAATATAGATATCCTTGAAAACTGGGGACGGATAAAGGGCTTGGATAAAAATGAATACATGACCATTTTGGGTTATGATGATATTTTAGAAAAAACCTTTCTATCCAACATCAATGAATTAATCAATCAACAACCAGAAGCAAGTTTATATCATACTCACTTTAACTATATCAATAGTAAGAATGGATTGATTAAAAAATGTCAGCCCCTACCTAGTCGTTTAAATGCAAGCGAATACCTTGAATATGCATTGAATGAAACGATAGACATTATGGCAACAGGATATGTTTTTAAATCGAGCGATTATGATGCGTTAGGAGGTATTCCTACCCATTATCCAAACTTAATTTATGCCGACTTGCAATTGTGGTTAGCCCTTACTAAAAAATCTTATCTCGCAGTAGACCCTAGTACACAATTTTCATTTAGAATTCATGCCTCAACCACTAAAACCTCTAAGGATAAAATTTTATTAGACGCATTTATCCTATTTCTAGACTACTTGAATACACTTAAAAAGGAATCGAATGCTTTAGAGCATATCATTCAAGTCAATGCACAAAAGTTCTGCGAAAGCACCACGAAGGCCATTGCACATAGACTATTAAGAACTCCAAAGGCACTTAGAAATGGCTTATCCATTGACCGAATGATTGAAAAAATTAACGTTAAATGTATTTCATTGGAAATACCATATGAGCCTTTGAAAATAAAATCTATTCTTCTAGCTCGTACCATTGAAGCCTACTCTATACTCAATCGTATTTTTCTTTTATTCAAGAAAATGTACAAAAAGCCTGTTCTGTAAAAGATAATTAAATTACGACTCTAAAAAAAGTTACTACTTTAATTTTCTAGTCTTGATGGCATATAAGCATTTACCCAATTTGGATTGTAGTAAATAAAATAAAAAGCTTAATCGGAACTGCCAAATACGAGCTGCAATAGAAAATCCGAAATAAGACTCGTATACTTTCACATTCTCTTTAAGCGATTTTAGATATTGATTGGTGCTTACGCCTCCGTCGTCAAAATGAACGATGGTTTGATCCATGTAAGCATATGGTTCATTTTTTAGTCTACATAATAAATCATAGTCCATGGCAATTTTAAAGTCAAGTGAAAAATTGCCTACTTTTTGATATAATTCTTTTTTTAGAAACCAGGTTGGATGTGACACCGACCTCATGCCTTTATATAATTGACCTGCATCAAATGGCACACCGATATTCACCCAAATACCTCCTCGTTTCATGAATATATTGCCACTAGCCCATTGAATTGAGGGATTGATTTCAAAAAAGCCTAAGACGTTTTCAATAACAGTAGAAGAAAAGTAAATATCGGCAGAATTTAAAATATGAATTAAAGAACCAGTAGCATGCTGGATGCCTTTATTAAATGCATCTGAAATTCCCTTATCCCTTTCACAAATCCATTTGCGGTACGCGGGTTGTGGCGTATTATGCAACCACTCATTAATCTCAATATTAGTTGATCCATCAATGATAAAATGTTCATGTGGCTTGATCGACTGAGCGTCCACCGAATCACAGGTACGCTGCAAATCCCTTAAATTGTTAAAACATATTGTAATGACCGACAATTGCTCCATATTGTAAAAATAAGGCCATTTCATTACATATTAACTTTTAACACAATTACAATATATTTGTAGCATGGGGATTATTCAAAAACAAGGCATCAAGTCGTCTATATTTATCATGATTGGGTTTGTGATAGGTGCGGTGAATTTACTTGTATTGTTCCCCATGTTCTTCTCGAAAAATGATCAAGGACTTGTAAGAGCTATGATTGATATTGGCGCTACTCTATCTGTTTTCTGTACTTTAGGAACCCTTCCAGTGGTGTATAAATTTTTTCCATTTTACAATCATTACCTAGGGCCAAAGAAAAACGAATTACCATTTTTAACTTTAATCATTAATCTAATTGGTTTTGGATTACTGATGTGGTTTGGTTGGCTAAATAAAGATTTCATCATCAGAAATTTAGGTAAATCTCCAAGCTTAGCTACTTACTTTAATTATGTGTATCCTTATACTTTCTTTTTAATGATTTTTTATTGGCTTGAGGCATTTGCATGGGGTCTTCAAAAAGGGGTCTTCACTAATTTTTTAAGAGAAACCGCCGTAAGAATTTTGACAACAGTTTTGATTCTTGCTGTTGGATTAAAGTGGCTTAATTTAGATCAGTTCATTTTACTTTTCAGTGGCATTTATGTCATCCCTACTTTATTATTGATTTACAATTTATCTACCTCAGAAGGATGGTCATTTAAAAGTTTTAAAATAAGCAGTGTAACAAAGCGCCTAAAGTGGAAGATGCTCAATTTTGCATTATTTGTTTTTGCGGGTCAGTTTTTTAATTTACTTGCAAGGACCAATGATACTGCTATGATTGTTGTTATAAAAGGGCTGAGTGATGCAAGTATATTCGCTATTGCCACATACGTTGCAGCGATCATGGAAATCCCACAAAGAAGTTTAAATGCAATAAGCATTCCTGTATTAGCTAAGTCATGGAAGGATAAAGACTTTGCAAATATCAAGCACGTGTATCATAAAAGTGTTTCCAATCTTTTAGCCATTGGATTATTGCTATTTGGATTGATCTGGTTGAATATCGAAAATCTTGTTGCATTTTTAAATTGGGTCAGCAACAAAGAAGGAGGAGGTTATGAGGCTTTGGCGCCAATTGTTTTTATCATGGGACTGGCAAAATTAATTGATCTTGCTACAGGAGTGAATGGACAAATCATTGGCACTTCTAATTTTTGGAAATTTGATTTCTTTACCAACCTATTCTACATCGTTTTATCTATTCCCTTGAACTTTTATTTAATTAGTAACTATTCATTGATTGGCTTGGCCTTCTCTAATTTAGCAGCTTTGACTTTGTACAATAGTATGCGTTTTTTATTCTTGTATAAGAAATTTGATTTACAGCCCTACACCTTAAAGCATGGATTATTTTTGATCATCAGTATCGCCTTGATGTTACTAATCTACATCATCCCATCTACTTCCAATTTCGTAATGAATATTGCAATTAAATCCAGCATTTACGTCCTTGGTTTCTATGGCCTAATTATTTGGATCAATCCTGCACCTGAACTAAAAGAGCTTGTTCAAGGATTTTTGAAAAATAAATTATTCGGATTTTTAAGGCGCTAATTGCTTTACTTTTTCTAAAAATAATTGCATCCCCTCTTGCATTGTATCAGTCAATTGATACGCAATATTCTTAGTGTAATAAGTCTCCATGTCATAGCCATGCTTTCTAGCAGGAAGTTGATTCAATACTTCATCAATATGCTCCACCCCATAGGCGTTGGCGTTATTAAACAAAGTTTTAAAATCATCTGTTATTGGTTGATTCGAAATCCATGCAGCAAATACAAAAGGTAAACCAGTATGTTCAATCCAAGCCTCCCCTAAATCATATACATATTCAAACTCTGTTAAATTAGCCAGTGCCCTGTCCCCAATAATGACACCAGCAGTTGTTCCCTCTATTGCCTGGATATAATCCTCTTGAGCATGTAAAAATTGAATGTCCTTTTTCCAATACTCTTTTAATAAAATTCGAGCCAATTGAACGGATGTTCGGCTTTGATAGTCCAGGTAGATGGATGCTATTTGCTCCATAGGCACTTTACTGAAAATAGCGACAGATGCCACTTTGGATTCAGTGCCTATACAGTAGTCCGAAACGATATGTGGATTTGATAACAAAGGTGTTATGGCTACTGGGACCAATCCTATATCAATCTGGCCGTCGATCAATGCTTGAGCTACCTTTGCTGGATAGTCTTTTACCAATTCTATTTTTGAT
>JBIKJM010000202.1:0-2874 GCA_044360985.1 Sediminibacterium sp.
AATATCAAAATGTAACTGCATAAAACCTGAGTGCTTATCCAAAAGGAGCTTCACTTTGGTTTGACAATTACTGAAATCTTGTGGTCCAAAATCTAAAAAGAACTGATCCTCAATACGGTATTCGAACTCATGTTCTCCAGCTGTTAAGCCAACAAATGGAATTTCGAATGTCCTGTTATGGCCCATAACCGTACTTTAAGGGTTGCAAAGTTAGTAAAAATAGGTCAAAAGACAAAGTTTATACTAATTTTACTAGATAATTATTCTGTGCAAATGTATCGATTTAGACCGGTTTCAAGCAAGCTCATTTTTCCATCCATATGGATTTTACTTTTTGCGGCCTGTTTATTGGCGCCTTTCTATCCTGAATTGATTTCAATCTACTATACACAAGGCTTGTTTAGATATGGAACATCTGGCTTAAGATTCCTATTTGGAAGTATCCCTTTTGCGTTTGGGGAATTAGTTTATCTAATTATTATTATATTATTGATAATCAATGTTTTAATACATATTAGTTCACTAAAAAGTTTCAATTATATTACACAAAAGGGATGGTTTATATTGACTAAACTGAGTTGGTTTATTGTAAAAATATACGTGGTATTTCAGCTTATTTGGGGTTTGAATTATTTGCAGCCAGACCCAACTAAGGATTTTCATTTAACGGTACAAACACCTAAAAATGCACAAAATGCCCTCTCCGAAATGAATGCGCTGACCTACGAATTGATAGAGGAGTTGAATCAAACAAAGCAAACATTGATATTGAATAAGGGACTTGAACCCAATTTTGAGCTAGTGGTGTCCAATGTGCAGCAAGCCTATCAAACACTTGCTAACTTGCATCCTAGGTTTATCCTTAAAAATCAAAGTGTCAAAAAAGCGATTTTCCCTAGTTTGGGAGATTACATAGGATATTTAGCTTTTTACCAACCAATTACTGGCGAGGCCATTCTTAGATCAGACCTTCCAATTTTAACCCAGCCCTATACCATTGCACATGAAATGGCACATCAATTAGGCTATGCTTCTGAAACAGAAGCGAATTTTATTGCTTTTGTGGTTGCATCCGAGGCCAATGATCCTTATTTAAAGTATTCCATGTTATTACAAATGTTCAGCTATGCGCAAGATGCGCAATTATTATTGCTTGCTGGAAATAAAGGTTTTGATGCTTGGAAAACACAAATAGAAAAGAACAGGTCATTATTGAGCCCAGCTGTTTTGAAAGATCGGGCGAAAATAAAAGCATTTTTTGCTGCTAGAGCAGATAAGCAAATACAGGCTTCCTCGCAGTTGTATGATCAATTCTTAAAATGGAATCAGCAAGCAGAGGGGCTAGCTAGTTATGCGGATGTATTGAAATGGGTTAGGGCCTACCGACTTAAAACTGATTTTTCCACATCATACTCTCAATAGGCTTCTCCGGTTGGCCGCTGTATTTAGCGTTTTTCTTTTGATTGTATTTAACTTCAATTTCACCATCCACAGGGAAGTAAATCAATTGACCAATAGGCATTCCTTTGTAAACACGAACAGGTTGCTTAACAGAAATTTCTAGGGTCCAATAGCCACAGAATCCAACATCTCCTTTACCTGCTGTAGCATGAATATCAATACCCAATCTACCGGTAGAGGACTTGCCTTCTAAAAATGGAACATGCGCATGTGTTTCTGTATATTCTAAAGTAACGCCTAAATAAAAGCCTGTTGGTTCTAATACAAATCCTTCTTCAGGAATTTCAAAATAGGTAATGGTATTGTGCGCTTTTGCGTCAAGAATCTCGTTGTCATAAGTTGCCAACCATTTTCCAAGGTGCACGTCATAACTATTGCTTCCAAGATCTTTACGATCGTATGGTTCAATTTTGATGGTTCCTTTTTGTATTTCTTCTAGTATACGTGAATCTGATAATATCATCTTAATCGATTTATGTTTAATTTCGGTCTTTAAAACAGACCGCAATCTAATTCAAAATGCCTTTCTTTTATCAACAAAATATTAACGAGACAGCTCATTTAGCCATTTGGTCTATTCAAGAACCTGCGTCCTTTTTCGAGACAGATGTGCAGCTAGCTATTCCAATTGCAAATGAGGAAAGGAGGACACAACATTTGGCGGTTCGGTTATTATTTAAATTAATGATGCCAGAAGCCGATTTAAGTCAATTGGTGATGGCTGATAACGGGAAACCCTATTTAATTGGATTGCCTTTTCATTTTTCATTTTCTCATTGTAAAGGTTATGCAGCATGTGCGGTAGACGATCAACCTATAGGGATTGATATTGAAATTATACACCCGCGAATTTCAAAAGTGGCACATAAATTTTTAAATGATAGTGAGAAAGCAATGATTGCAGCCTTGGACGAAAAGGATCAATTGAATCAGTTGGCGTTTTTATGGGCAGCCAAAGAAGCTATCTATAAAATGTATGAACAATTGGGAATTGATTTTGCTAAGGACTTTAATATCCTTGCATTAACCAATTTAGATAGGGGAACAGTGCCAGCAGTAATTTTACATAAAGGAAGCAATATCAACGTCCGTTTAGACTATCATTTTGGAACGGATTATGTCTGTGTTACTTGCTTTAGTTAATGAGTTATTTATTCTTCTTCTAGTCCAAGTGTTTCATCGTCCTCTAGTAAATCCAAGTGAATAGCGTCCGCACCAGCGATGCCTTCGATAGATCCTTTTATGTGCATGGCATTGAGTAATACTTTTTCAAGTTGTTTCTCTCTTGCTTTCCAAAGTTTTTCCATCGCGTCTCTTTCCTTTTGAATACTAGAACGCATTTGTCTAAAGCCTTCGCCCACTGCTTTCCATTGTTCGCTGAATTCATTGCTGGTTAAGTAGTCATAAAGAAAA
>JBIKJM010000034.1:0-9337 GCA_044360985.1 Sediminibacterium sp.
AGCTATTATAAATCAAATCGTTTTCACAAATGATAGTCTAGAACAACATTATATTGCTTTACAAACAATGAATGTTTCTGCAGTATTTGTAAAAGAAATTCAAAACGCACTCAAAGACGTCAATACCGAAGATTTTAGAAAACTAAACCTAGCTGTTACTTTCGTTCAATTTACGGATCAAAGTCATATCGTTTGGATTGGACCATTTACAAATGCATCTGATGGTCTAGCCTATATCAACAAAGTGAAGCCAAGATTAAGTACAGAAATTATTTCGTTCATTCCTAAAAAACAATACGAACTTACATTGATTGGAAAATCAAATATTATCCTAATTAACAATCAGGAGCAATTGGATCAATATAAGCGCGATAAGTCAAATTATAATTTTAAACCTTAAATGGTAAAAAGTGAACCCAGAAATTAAAACAAACACAAAAGAAATAAAAAAAGGACCAAGAAATTGGGTAAGGCTATTTTGGAAATATTACCTAATTGCAGCAGGTATCTTTTTACTATTCATCCTAATGCTTAATTTTGGATGGATTGGGGATATGCCCGATCTAGATGATATTGAAAACCCAACAGCTTCTTTGGCAAGTCAAGTATATGCTCAAGACGGTACACCTATGGGTAAGTTTTATTTAGAAGACCGAATCAGTGTAAAGTACAGAGATATCAGCCCCTACTTATTACAAGCACTGGTTGCTACAGAAGATAAAAGATTTTATGACCATTACGGTATAGACGGAGAAGGCTTAATGAGAGCAGTCGCATTCCTTGGAAGCCAAGGTGGCGCTTCAACCATTACTATGCAGACTGCAAAGAACTTATTTACGGATAACTGGGGTACCAAAAATAAACTCTTAAGAATTATTCAAAAAATCAAGGAGAGTATCATTGCCATCAAATTAGAACGCAATTTCACTAAGCAAGAAATCATCACTTTATATTTAAATACAGTGCCATTTAGTGAAAATTTATTTGGTGTAAGTAATGCCTCTAGATCCTTTTTCCAAAAAGAACCAGATCGTTTAACGATCGAAGAAGCTGCTTTGTTAATTGGCATGATCAATGCCCCTACTAAATACAATCCAAACAGGAATCCTAAATTGGCCATTGAAAGAAGAAACTTGGTATTGAACAGAATGGCTGGTCAAAAATACATCACAGAGGATCAAGCAACACAATTAAAAGCATTGCCGTTGGTTACTAATTTTAAAAAGCTAGACGAAAACAATGGATTAGGTCCCTACTTTAGAAGTTACCTGGGAGAGTATATGAAAAAATGGGCTAAGGAGCATAAAAAAAACAATGGGGATGCTTATAACTTATACCGAGATGGTTTAAAAATTTATACCACCATCAATCCTCGTATGCAATTGTATGCCGAAGAAGCGGTGGCAAGGCATATGGCCTACTTACAAAAAGAATTTAACAAACAATCCAATATCAAAACAGGTAGTGTTTGGAAAGACTTTAATAATCAATTAGAATTAGCAGTTAAACAAACCGATCGTTGGAGAAATTTGAAACGTGAGGAAATAGAGGAGACTGACATTAGAAAAACATTTGATGAAGTTTTACCAATGCGTGTTTTTGCATGGAATAAAAATAGGTTTATTGACACCATCATGACGCCAATGGACTCATTAAAGTACCATAAGCAAATGCTACAAACAGGTTTCTTAGCGGTAGATCCTTTTACGGGTGAAGTCAAAGCATGGGTGGGTGGCATTGATTTTAAGACATTTAAATATGACCATGTCAATATCAATACAAGAAGACAAGTGGGTTCTACTATGAAGCCTTTATTGTACTCTTTAGCCATTGAAAAATCTGGCTTCACGCCATTTAGTATTGTACAAGATCAACAACAAAATTTTGAAGGGTATGGCATGGTTCCAAATACACCAAAATCTTGTACAGGACAGGCTATGCCAATGGCACAAGCGCTAGCAGAATCTAGAAACTGTGCCACTGCTTATATCATGAAACAAATTAATGGAGATGGAAACGAAGCAGCAAAAGAGTTGGTAGCTTATTTAAAAAAATCCAATATTCAAGCCGATATTCCAGCATATCCTTCTATCGCATTAGGTGCTTGTGAAGTATCCTTGTTTGAAATGGTTCAAGCTTATACGATGTTTCCAGGTGGAGGCTACAATGCCCAACCATTTTTTATCAATCGTATTGAAGATAAAAATGGCAACGTGTTAGAAAGCTTCTCCCCTCAAAGAAGAAAAGTGATAAGTGAATTAACTGCTTACTCTGTTGTAAGTATGATGGAAGGTGTGATTTCAAAAGGTACTGGTAGAAGTATGTATTCTTATGATATTGGAACGCAGTCTGTCGCTGGGAAAACTGGAACGACCAATGACAATAGTGATTTATGGTTTATGGGCTATACGCCACAAATACTTGCAGGTGCATGGGTGGGGGCAGATGATCGCTATATTCGTTTTACAGATAATTATTTTGGACAAGGTGCACATGGCTCCTTGCCTATTTGGGCCTATTTCATGAATAAGGTAGCAAATGATCCGGCATGCAATTTAGATAGAAACGCAAGTTTTGTGAAGCCTGATAACTTAAGTACCGATTTTAATGTCAATTTTGTTGGTAAGGATTCAAGCATAGATTTAACCCTTCCAGATATAGATGCAGAGGGTATCGCAGCAGAATCTGATTACAGCTTGCTATCCAATAATGAGCCAACTGTTGTAACACCTGTATCTTCTGCTTCGACTGCTCCAACAAGTAATAAATCGACCTTGCCTAAAAAGCCAACAACAGAACCTAAACAAGCCTCTACTCCTGCTACAAAGCCAAAAGCAGTCATGCCAAAGAAACAACAATAAATGAAGTTGGAAATTTGGAACAATAAATTGTATTAGCTACAACAAAAAGATTAGACTGAATTACTTTCACTCTAATCTTTTTGTTGTAATGCGTATTGTAAAGTGAAATGATGGTAACTATTTTTTTGAAAAAAACCTGTGCCATATTGAAATTGTATCCTTTTATAGGGGAATCCAAAACCTGCACTCAATCCATTTAAACTATTGGGTTGATTGGGCAGATTCAATTCGAATCTTCTTGCGAAGTGATATCCTAAGTCTAATTCAAAACTTTCTCCAATAAATAATTGCGCCCCCAATATAAGGTGGTTAAAAATATTTTGAAGTGAACCAGGTTTTTTATAGCCTTCAGTATTGTAAAAATTGCTGTCGTAATAGTTGTCATTCCAAACGGATAGTCGCTCTGCTGTCACTGAAAATTGTAAGGGTGCATTGGCTAATTTTTTGGACCAGCCTAGTATTAAATTCAAAGGAAGCTCCTCCTTCTCTTGAAAATACTCTAATTGCGTCCCCACATTTTGCAATAAAACACTCCATTGTGATAAGCTATTAGGTGAAAGGTATCTCACCCCCACATCCATTGCAATGCCACTGGATCTAAATTGGCCATAATTGGATTGTATAAATTTTATTTGCGTGCCAAAATGAAAATTTTCCAAATAGGTTTTTGCAATCCCAACTTGAATCGCGTATTCATTGGGATTGATGTTCCCATATTCATTGCCTAAGACATCTGTTTGTGCAATACTTCCATAATCCATATAGTGCACCCCCCATCCTATCACCCAATCGGATTTTAATTTGTTTGCCCCATTGAAATCATATTGTTGTATGCCCGCAAAATAGGGCTTCACACTTACTTGAAATTCCCCATCTAATTTAGTTGATAATAAAGCGGGTTGCATCATGGCTAAACCAAGGTCATTCCCAATTGAACTAATATTCAGCCCACCTAAGCTTGTTGCCTTAGCAGAATAGGGCAATTTTAAAAATTGGTAAACTGCATTTCCTGCTGTAGACTGCGCAAATAGAGCATTGCCCCCAATCAACCAGCTGCTATTAAAATAGCAGGCCATAAAAAACCCTAGCCTGAAGATGAATTTAAAAGCAGTCATGCAACAAAGCTAGGGTTTGAAATTTAAAAATCAATTAAACAAGGGCTAAATCTAGCACCTGTTGCATATTTTTTACATAATAGAACTTGACGCCTTTTATAAAAGCTTGGTCAATTTCATTTACATCTTTTTCGTTTTGCCAACAAAGAATAATTTCTTTCATACCCGCTCTTTTAGCAGCTAAGATTTTTTCTTTGATGCCTCCTACTGGCAGGACCTGACCTCTAAGTGTGATCTCTCCTGTCATAGCTAGGAATGGTTTTACTTTCCTACCCGTATAGGCAGAACTTAAAGCAGTTAAAATGGTGATGCCGGCACTTGGACCATCCTTTGGCACAGCACCTTCAGGTACATGCATGTGGACAGACTTCGTAGTAAAAAGTGTTGGGTCAACCCCGATTTTTTTTGCATTGGCTTGTAAATAAGTCATTGCAGTTGTCGCACTTTCTTTCATCACATTACCCAAATTTCCAGTCAATTTCAATTCACCTTTTCCATCTGAAAGTAAAGTTTCAATGAATAGGATATCTCCACCCACATAGGTCCAAGCTAAGCCAACAGCTACCCCAGGCATATTTACTGTCTTATAAATTTCATTACTATACCTAGGCTGACCTAAAATTTTAAGCAAGTCTAATTTACTTACAGTTGGTTTAATTTTTTGTTTATACGCAATTTGTTTTGCTTGGTAACGCATGATCGACGCCAATTGACGATCCAATTCACGCACACCACTTTCTCTTGTATAATCCTCAATCACTTTTTCCAATACATTATCTTGTATTTTAAAATTGTATTTCTCTAGACCATGTAATGCTCTTTGCTTTGGGAATAAATGTCTTTTAGCGATTTCAACTTTTTCCTCTACAGCATACCCACTCAAATCAATAATTTCTAAACGATCTCTTAATGCAGGCTGAATTTGACTAATATCATTTGCTGTTGCAATAAATAAAGTCTTACTTAAATCATATTCAGATTCTAAGTAATTATCATAGAAACTGTGATTTTGCTCTGGATCTAAGACTTCTAATAAAGCCGAAGATGGATCACCTCTTTGGTCTTTGCCAATTTTATCTATCTCATCCAATATCATCACAGGATTGGATGTTTTTACTTTACGAATGCTTTGAATGATTCTTCCAGGCATAGCTCCAATATAGGTTTTTCGATGCCCTCTAATTTCACTTTCATCATGCAAACCACCTAAACTTACACGGGTATATTTTCTGCCAATCGCATGTGCAATGGATCTGCCTAAAGATGTTTTACCAATGCCTGGAGGGCCTAAGAAACATAAAATAGGACTCTTCATGTCTCCCTTTAATTTTAATACTGCTAGGTATTCTAAAATACGATTTTTGATTTTACCCATGCCATAATGATCGTCATCTAGTACTTTTTTTGCATGCTTCAAATCATAGTTGTCGTCTGTATATTCATCCCAAGGAAGGTCTAATAATAAATCAAGGTGATTGTAAACCACAGAATAATCTGGCGTACTTGGATGCATACGCTCTAATTTTTCTAACCCATTTTGAAATAATTTTTTAGCTGCATCAGGCCACTTTTTATGCTCTGCCTTCTTTTTCATTTCAGCCACTTCGCGTTCGTTAGGATCTCCCCCTAACTCATCCTTAATACTTTTAAGTTGTTGCTGTAAAAAATAATCTCTTTGTTGTTTGTCAATTTCTGTTCTGGTTTTATTGGCTACTTTATTCTTCAATTCTACAAACTGCAATTCTTTTTGTAAGAACTCCACTAGTTTTTCTGCTTTCTCCTTAACGCCATTGATTTCTAATAAGCCTTGCTTTTCTTGTAATTCAATATTGAGGTTACTTCCAACAAAATTGACCAAGAAAAGAGGGCTCTCAATATTTTTTAAAATCATGGTGGCCTCTGAAGGAAAATTAGGAGACAACTGAATGATTTGTGCAGCTAGATCTTTTATAGTAGACAATAAAGCTTCAAAATGATTGTCGTCTTTTTGTACAGGAAAGTCTTCAATTAACTTTACTTTCCCTTTGAAAAAAGGATCTTCCTCTACCATCTCCAATAACTCAAAACGTTTTTTACCTTGAATGATAATGGTAGTACCTCCGTCTTGCATCTTGATCATTTTAATGATCTTTGCAACAGTACCAATCGCACATAAATCTGCTGGAATGGGGTCTTCTATATTCCCATCTCTTTGTGCCAACACGCCTACTAATTTATCTTTAGCATAAGCTGCTTTCACTGCTTGAATACTCTTATCTCTTCCTACTGTAATAGGAATGACTACCCCAGGAAACAATACGGTGTTTCTTAAAGGGAGGATTGGGATCATTTCTTCTATAACAAGCGGCGGTTCATTTTCCATATCCTGCTCGTTAAATGTGAATAAGGGGATGAATTCGTTGTCTTCTTCTGTTTTAAATAAAAATTGTTTATCCAATGTCTTAAGTTTTATAATTCTAGTCAAAATGACATAAGCCTTCCTTAATGAATAGGCTATATCAGTCTGAATATATATAGGCAATATTGATGCCAAAAGGGATCAAATGTATGAAACCACCTTGAGTTAAGCACAAAAAAAAATCCTTTCCGAAATTTCGGAAAGGACCTTCTTGCAAGAAGTTATTAAAAAAACTTCTAGAACTACTTAGTAGCAGCAGAATCAGTAGCAGTTGAATCAGTTGCAACAGCAGCAGAATCAACAGCAACAGCAGCTGTATCAACAGTTGCAGCAGCAGAATCAGTTGTAGCTTCAGTAGAAGCACCACCACATGCAGTCAAAGCAGCGATAGCGAAAATTGCGAATACTTTTTTCATTTTTAATGTTTTAAGTTTAGTATAAAAAATACGAGAGCGAAGATAGGATTTAACATTTCATTCGCCAAATAATAACTAATTATTTTAGACGTTTTTTAAAAATTAAGCCAAAACCATAGTTTTAGGCTTTATAACTACTTCTTTCTGAAGTAAATACGAACAGGCACCCCAGTAAAATTGAAATTTGCCCTCACCTGGTTTTCCAGGTAATTTCTATAAGGCGTCTTCACGTCATCAGGGAAATTGGTGAAAAAAGCAAAACTAGGTACGCGCGTTGGTAATTGCTGTACAAATTTGATTTTGATCACATGTCCCCTAACCACAGGCGCCTGGTATTTCTCAATGGCCTTTAACATAATATCGTTCAACTTAGAGGTTGGAATTTTACGATGCTTATTCTCATATACATCTAGAGCCATTTCGATCGCCTTGAAAATACGGGTCTTTTCAACGGCAGATATAAACAAGATAGGTACGTCTGTAAAAGGTGCCAGTTTGTCTTTTAGCCTTTTTTCATAGTCTCTAGCTGTATTGGTTTCCTTTGGTACTAAATCCCATTTATTCACTAAAAAAACAATACCCTTTCCCTTTTTAGCAGCTAGGCTAAAGATACTTAGATCCTGCGCTGTGATACCCTTAACCGCGTCTATCACCATTAAACATACATCTGCCTCATCCATGGCTTTGATCGCACGAATCACAGAATAGAACTCTAGATCGTCTTTTTCCTTATTCTTTCTTCTAATTCCAGCAGTATCAATCAAGATAAACTCCTTTTGGAACATATTATAATGCGTATGGATGGTATCCCTAGTAGTTCCAGCGATATCACTCACAATGGTTCTATCTTGACCTATAAATGCATTTAGTAAGGATGATTTGCCCACATTTGGTTGACCTATAATAGCAATTTTAGGCACATTGTCTGCTGCTTCTAATTCCTCATCGGTTGGTTGGACTTCTGTAATGAAAGTAGTCACCGCATCTAACAACTCTCCAGTTCCACTACCAGAAATAGAGCTTACAAAATAGTTATGCTCAAAGCCCATGCTATAGAACTCAGTTGCGTCTAATGCCCTATTTGAATTATCTACCTTATTGGCAACCACTAATACTGGTTTGGTAGTTCTTCTTAACATATCGGCCATGGCCGCATCTAAATCGGTCATGCCTACCGCTGCGTCCACCATAAAAATGATACAATTGGCTTCATCAATGGCAATTTTTACTTGCTTTCTGATTTCTGTTTCAAACATATCACTTGAATCAGGTACAAAACCGCCTGTATCAATTACATTGAAATTCTTACCATTCCATTCTGTCACACCATACTGACGGTCTCTTGTTACACCACTTACATCATCTACAATGGCCTTACGTTCTTCTAACAAGCGATTGAACAGCGTACTTTTTCCTACATTGGGCCTTCCTACTATAGCGACTGTAAAACTCATAAAACTTAAATTTAATAATCAAATAAACTATCTTAAAATACTATATATCAATAACTTAATAATATTCAAATAAAATACTATTGGTATCCAAATTCTTTTAGCTTCAACTCATTGTCCCTCCACTTAGGCTTCACTTTAACTAGTAACTCCAAATAGACCTTAGAACCAATAAAAGCTTCAATATCCTTTCTTGCCAATGTGCCAATCTCCTTGATCAACTTACCCTTTTCCCCAATAATGATCGCCTTTTGGGATTCTCTATTCACCACAATGTCTGCCTGAATCTTCACTAAAAGGGGTTGCTCCTTAAATGAATTCACCAACACAGCTGTATGGTATGGGATTTCTTCCCCAAACAAATGGTAAATCTTCTCCCTTATGATTTCACTTACAAAGAACTTAGTAGGCAAATCACTCAAGTCCGACTGGTCAAAGAAAGGATGTCCACCTTCTGGAATGAGTTGTAAAATTACTTTCAATAACCTATCTATATCAATGATATTCAATGCACTAATAGAAATTATCTTTGAACAATAAGGCTTTGCACTAAAAAAAGCATTTGCCTCTTTTACCCTGCCACCTTCTGCCAAATCCGACTTATTCATAACCACAATACAAGGCACTTTAAGCTTCAATGCAGTAAACATGGCGTCTATTTCGTCAAAATCGTCCCTTACATCCACCATTAAAAGTCCTAAATCTGCATCTTCCAAGGCTGATTTGACTGCCCCCATCATCTTCTCATGAAGCTTATATTTAGGATCGATGATCCCTGGCGTATCGGAGAAAATGATTTGATACTCATCTTCCTTATTCAAAAAGGCTTTGATTCTATGTCTTGTGGTTTGGACCTTAGAGGAGACAATAGCCATCTTCTCGCCCATAATGGCGTTCAGTAGAGTGCTCTTTCCTGCATTGGGCTTACCAAATATGTTCACAAAACCGACTTTCATTCCTTTGCTTTATTAATACAAACTTACGACAAAAAAAATCCGCTCTCGATAGGAATCGGGAGCGGGATTAGATGTTGCGAGGGAAGGGATCGAACCTCCGACCTTCGGGTTATGAGCCCGACGAGCTACCGCTGCTCTAC
>JBIKJM010000203.1:0-2834 GCA_044360985.1 Sediminibacterium sp.
ATCTTAGGGAACTACGTAGGGTATCTCTTTGGTCATAAAGTAGGTCCTACCATGTTTGATTGGAAAGAGAATCTTTTTTTCAAGAAAAAATATTTGATACAAGCAGATGAGTTTTATCAAAAACACGGCGGAAGAGCCATCGTCATCGCAAGATTCATCCCTATCATAAGAACATTCGGCCCAATTTTAGCGGGTATTGTAAAAATGGATAAAGCCAAGTTCATGTATTATAATGTGATTGGCTGTGTCGCTTGGGTGGGCAGTATGCTATGTTCCGGATATTTTTTACAGTCATGGATTTTGGCTCGTTTTAATTTTGATTTAAAAAATCATTTAGAAGTCATTGTATTGGGCATTGTTGGTATCACCACATTGCCAGTGATCATTAAAGTCATTTCACATCGCGCCAAAAAAGCGTAAGCAATAAATTTTCATGCATGAACAATAAGCAAATTGGACTTTTTTCTTTGCCAGTATTTGTAGCAGCATTAGGCTATTTTGTAGATGTGTATGATTTATTATTATTCACGATTGTTCGTCAACCAAGTGTACTTGCAGTGGGGTCCACATTAGAAACCATCATTGTAGATAGTGCGCATATCATTAACTGGCAAATGTCAGGCTTATTAATTGGTGGTATTTTATGGGGCGTGATTGGTGATAAGTTAGGCAGATTGAAAGTATTATTTGGCTCCATCCTTTTATATTCTGTAGCAAATATCGTTACTGGCTATGTGCAAACAGTAGACCAGTATGCCTATTGCAGATTCATTGGAGGTATTGGACTAGCAGGGGAATTAGGTGCAGGTATTACATTGGTTTCAGAGATGTTACCAAAAAATAAAAGAGGTATTGGTACATCTATGGTGGCAGGAATTGGTTTATCTGGTGCCGTCTTTGCATATTTTACTTTTAAGTATACGCAGGATTGGAGATTGTGTTATAAAATTGGTGGAGGATTAGGTTTCTTTTTATTGGTCTTGCGTGTGCGTGTGGCCGAGTCATATATGTTTGAGTCTGTTAAGTTGAGCAATGCTGTGAAGGGTAACTTCTTTATGTTTTTCACTTCTTACAAAAGATTTTCAAAATACATTAAAGCCATTTTAATTGGATTGCCAACTTGGTTTGTAATAGGCGTCATGGTCAACTATAGTAATAAATTTGCCACCGGGTTATATGGTGATAATTTAATTGATTCCGGTAAGTCTGTGATGTTCGCCTACATTGGTATTGCAGTGGGAGACTTATTAATCGGCTGGGTGAGTCAATATTTTGAAAGCAGAAAAAAAGCCTTGTTTTTATTTTACATGCTTAGTATCGTTGGAATGGTCTTGTTCTTTAGTGCCTTCAACAATAGTGATTCAAGAATGTATGCCATTTGTGCTTTCTTAGGCTTTAGTACAGGTTATTGGGCCATCTTCAATCAAATGGCAGCAGAACAATTTGGCACCAATTTAAGAGCCACTGCAGCAACGACTATTCCGAATATGGTGCGTGGTGCTTTACCATTGATTAACTTTTTATTTTTAGACATTTTGCAAAAGTCAATGGGTTGGACCATTGTGCAAAGTGGTATTGTTACTGGATGTGTGGTAATGGGTGTCACTATGCTTGCATTTGTTTTCACAGAAGAAACCTACCATAAGGATTTAGATTTTCTAGAACAAGATCACCCTTTACCGTAGTTGATATTTTTATTCATCGCCATCGATTAAATTGTTAAGCACTATGCGCTTATTATTCATACGTTTTTCTTCTATTGGTGATATCGTATTCACCACTCCAGCTATACGTTGCGCGAAGCAGCAGATCCCAGGTGTAGAGCTCCATTTTTTAACAAAGGCTTCAATGAAAGCGGTCACCGAGGCCAATCCTTATATCGATCATTTCCATTATTTTGACAAAGACTTACAAGCGACTATCAATCAATTAAAGGCATGTAAATTTGACTACATCATTGACTTGCATAAAAATTATAGAACTTACAAAATTCAAAAGGCATTAGGTGTGCCAAGTTTATCTTATAAAAAGCTAAGCCTTCAAAAATTTGTATTGACGAAGCTGCATTTGAATTTCATGCCTATGAGGCATATTGTAGATCGTTGCCTAGACGCATTATCAAGTTTAGGCGTAGTCAATGACGGGAAAGGATTGGATTATTTTATTCCTAAAGACACTACAATCAATGCAGCTGCCTTGCCGGCTTCCTTTGAGTCTGGTTATATTGCATTGGTGATTGGTGCATCTTACGCCACAAAAAAATTACCTGTTAGTGCTTTGCAACAACTTTGTCATAAAATTCCATATCCTATTGTGTTAATTGGGGGAAAGGAGGATGAAGCAGAAGGCGCTGCTGTGGAAGCGATTAATCCCATTAAAGTATGGAATGCTTGCGGAAAATTCAATCTACAGGAATCTGCTTTATTGGTAAAGCAATCCAGGACGGTCATCTCACACGATACTGGATTTTTATACATTGCTTGTGCCTTTCATAAAAAGACAGTGGCTATCTGGGGAGCGACTTCTCCTGCTTTGCAAGTGGAGCCTTATTATCCAACTGTGCAACAAGTCAATCAAACAACTTTGAACACAGAAACTGCATCTACTATTTTGAATAGTAACGAGATGTATTTCAATGCAATTGTTCCCAATCTTCCATGCCAGCCATGTTCTAATTATGGTACTAAACAATGTCCACAAGGGCATTTTGCATGTATGAAAAAGCAAGACCTACAATCCATAGCAGATAAAGCGATTGCTTATTATAAAGAAATATAGTATTTTTTATCTCTTTCCCTTTAATGCAATTTCAATTTGATCGAAGTAGTGTGTTT
>JBIKJM010000204.1:0-2833 GCA_044360985.1 Sediminibacterium sp.
TCAAAACCAAAGAAGGATTTAAAGCAGACGAAGGTGCTTCTAAAGCGCCAGAAGTAAAATTCTAAGTCTGTTTTAATCTCCAAACTATCAACACTATGTGGAATCCACTGAATCTATTTAAATCCAAAACGGATAACTTATTGAGCGTCTCGGACAAGCAACTGCTTGTCCAGGCGATTCAAGCTGCTGAACAAAATACAAGCGGCGAGATCCGTGTTTTTGTAGAAACAAGTATTCCTAAAAAGCAGGATGCATTACAACGTGCAACTGAAATATTTTTCAAGAACAAGATGAACGAAACCAAAGACCGTAATGGTGTATTGGTATACGTGGCTGTATCGGACAAGAAATTGGCCATTTACGGCGATCAACAAATTCATGAAAAAGTAGGCGTGGAGTTTTGGTACCAACAAGTGCAAGAAATGACGGGTCATTTTAAGCAAGCACATTATGTAGATGGCATGGTTGCTGTGATTGATGCGGTGGGTCATGCATTGAAAGATCATTTTCCATATGATCGCGTAACGGATGAAAATGAATTATCTGACGAAATCATGATGGGCAAATGAGAAAGATAAAATTATTTGGCATATCGCCTTTTGTTTTAACAATCGTTTTCTTTTTACAGGCATTGCTTTTTGCAAACAATGCAATTGCGCAAACTATCATTGCGAAGCCCAATCCAGCAACCCTTGTGACGGATGTGGCTGGTGTATTGTCTCCAGAACAAAAGCAGGCTTTAGAAAATAAATTGGTGGCGATTGACGATAGTAGTTCCAACCAGATAGCTGTAGTAATTATCCCAAGTTTAGACGGATATCCAAAGGAAGAATATGCTACAAAATTATTTAGAGACTGGGGCATAGGCAATAAAAAAACCAATAATGGTGTACTGTTATTAATTGCCGTCAACGATCGTGAAATCAGGATTGAAGTGGGTTATGGATTAGAAGGTGCCATCCCAGATATCACTGCATTAAATATCATTGACAATGACATTAAGCCTGCATTTAAAGCAGGTAATTATTACGAAGGTATTGACCAAGCAACAGATAATATCGCGAAAGCTGCAGTAGGAGAATACAAGGTCGCAAAGGCAAAAAAATCAAAATCAAAATCTAGAGGAAGCGGAGGATTTTTGATCATCTTAATCATCATTTTTTTGGTGTTAAGAAATGGACGCGGTGGCGGTGGATCCAATATTGGCCGCAGCGGATTTAGTGATGTGGCCACAGGCATGCTACTAGGCTCTTTACTAGGCGGTGGTGGTCGTGGCGGCGGTGGATGGGGCGATAGCGGCGGCGGTGGAGGATTCGGCGGCTTTGGCGGCGGAAGCTCCGGTGGTGGTGGCGCAGGCGGATCTTGGTAAGATGAATTATAATATGATATTGAATATAAAAGAGCCTCCAATTGGAGGCTCTTTTAATGTGTACTTATTAAGTTAAGTTGTTAATCAATTACCATATTACATTATTAATTACATTTTTGGTAACACTGCACTCACCACAGCAACCAATTCAGTTTCACCTTTTTGCTTTTTCGCTTTAATGATATCCCCTAGTATTTTAAAATTAAAATATGGATCCGTCTGTACTCTATAGCTTTGAGGAATGGCTTCTCTAAATTCAACAATCAAATCAATCCCTTTCTTAAACTTAACAGGATCCGTTGTTTTAATGAGTAATTGTGCAAATGGCATCGTCATTTCAAATTTCTCTGATGACTGAATATTCAATTTACCATAGGTGCTTGCAACGAAATCAAACATTTGCTCGTCTCCATATTTAGTAAGTATAGTGGTTACTACTGTATTTAATCTTTTCTTCAATGTCTGTTTAGAGAATTCCTTTGCAATGGCAATGGCTTTAGCACTGTCCACAATTTCTAAAGCAGCTAATGCAGCACCTGCCACTGTGTAAGAGGAGTCGTTCACCCATTTTTCATACAATGGTGTGAAACTAGGTTTGTTGATTTTACTCAATACATTAATCGCATCTTCTCTCACAGAACTCACTTTATCTTTAGCAGCAAGCTCTAAAATTTTTGCTTCCATTGCGGCATCAATCGCGCTAGGATTATAGCTAGTTAAAGCAATAGAACGAATCACATGGAAAGTATCTTTAATTGCAGCTTCTATGATGGCTTTAGCTGTAGGATTCTTTAAGTTAGTGGCTGCTTCGTTTGCTGCTTCAAAACGATCCATAAAATTACGTGCATGCTTCATTTGATATGCATATTGTTCTATTGGCTTGGACTCGTCTTTTGCCCACAATAATATTTTATCATTGTCTACATTCACATTATCTGGTGCCACAGCCGCTGGGAAATAAAAGCTATCCACTTTGTTTTTACTCCATACCTCATAATGATTGCGATTGCCATTCACATAAACGTCAATGCCCACAGGTAAAGTGAATAATTTATTTTGAGTTTGCGTCTGCTGAATCGTCACTAAGACCTTTTGTTGGTCTGCCATGTATTTTTGTTGGATGCGCACATAAGGATGACCACTACCAAAATACCATTGATTAAAGAACCAATTTAAATCCTTACCAGTCACTGCTTCAAAAGCCAATTTAAGTTTGATGGCAGAACCGTTTGAGAATTTATTGTCCGTTAAATATTTATTCAAAGAAGCAAAGAAGGCATCATCACCCACCAAGTGTCTTAACATATTTAATATGCGTCCACCTTTTTGGTAACTCACTAGGTCAAATACATCTTCTTGATTTTGGTAAAAAAAGCGCACTAAATTCTTTTCAGCATCCGAAGGACTGCTTAGGTAGTTGCGAAGTCCAGTATAGTTTTCAAATGCACCAGCATCTTTACCTTG
>JBIKJM010000205.1:0-2804 GCA_044360985.1 Sediminibacterium sp.
TACTATTTGCAATACCTACAATCTTAATTTGTAACCCTAAATGATTTTGTAAATAGTTCGCTTGTTTTTTTATTTGATCAATTAATTTACTTCCTACATTTCCTGCACCAGCGATATATACATTGATCTGCTTATAAGCAGACTCAAAAAATGCCTCATGTAATAAATTCATTGCTTTTTGCACATCCTGTGCTTCAATGACTGCAGTAATATTTTTCTCTGAGGACCCTTGTGCAATCGCTCTTATATTGATTCCATTGCCTCCTAAGACAGTAAACATTTTTCCACTGACGCCTGGATGATTTCTCATTTGTTCTCCCACTAAGGCAATGATAGCTAATTCTTTTTCTATGATCAATGGCTCAAGCAACTGTGAATTAATTTCTTCCTCAAACTCTGCATCCACTGCAATTTTTGCCAAATGCGTGTCCTGCATACTCACGCCCACAGAGATAGAATGCTCGGATGAACTCTGCGTTATTAAAATAATACTGATTTGTTTTTTTGCCAATGCATCAAATAATCTTTTTGTGAAACCTGGTATTCCTACCATACCCGCGCCTTCTAGACTCAATAAACAAATATCTTGGATACTAGAAATGCCGCGAATAAAATGATCGTCTTTTGGAGATGCAATTTCGATCATTGTACCAGGGTGCTCCGGTTCAAAAGTATTCTTAATCCATATTGGAATATGCGCTTGCATCACCGGTTGTATGGTTGGAGGATAAATAATTTTTGCACCAAAATGGGATAACTCCATCGCCTCATGATATGATATATTTGGAATGGCTTTGGCATGAGGTACGATTCTTGGATCTGCAGTCATCATGCCACTCACATCGGTCCATATTTCTAAGATAGATACACTTAAAGCTGCAGCATAAATTGCTGCGGAGTAATCCGATCCGCCTCTACCTAATGTAGTGGTATGGCCTGCTGCATTGGATGCGATAAAGCCAGGCGCCATATACAATGTATGTTGATTAGCAGGGTTTGTAAAATATTGCTGGATCTTTTGATTCGTTAATGCCCTGTCTACCACCGCACTTGAATAACTGCTATTGGTTTTAATCATCGCTCTAGAGTCCAACCATACTTGATCGACCCCTTCCGCCTCAAATGCTGCTGCTATAATTTTTGAAGATAAAATTTCTCCATAGCTCATTAATTGATCCTGCATGCGAAGGGTCAATACTTTTTCATTCATTAGCATTGCACAAGCTGATTCAATTTCTTGGATTAATTGCTGTACGATATTCAAGGTAGCTGACTGTTGCGATGGTGGTAATAAAGCACGTATGGCGTCTTCGTGTTTTTTTGCCAGGCTTTGAATCATCGTCTTATACCCTTCATTGCTCTGTGAAGCAGTTTGTGCTAATAAAATTAACTGATCAGTAACACCACTCATTGCAGATACCACTACAATTGTTGGAGTTTTTTGTGCACGTTCTTTCACAATCGCAATCACTTTTGAGATTGCATCTGTTGTACCTACCGAACTGCCTCCAAACTTTAAAACCTGCATAATATTTTTTTTCAACTAATAAGATGGCCACAAAGTTAAGCCATATATTAGTTTTTCAAGCCCAATTGAATAAAGGCTTATGCATTTAATATAGACTACTTAATAATTTGATGTGTATTCAAGTCAAAGGACTGACCACTGTACATCATTTTAAATGGCTTGAGTACTTTGCCATAGGTTGCTTTTTGATTCGCCCAGTCTTTTGCATCATAGACCATCACATAAGAATTACCCCATACTTTAAATTGATGACCCTCTACGATAATTGCGGTTGACTCATCTATCCCCACACCTAAATGATTAGGGTAGTTTTCTATGACGGGTATTAAATCAAATTGTCTATTACGCACCAACACATGCTGGTCGATATCTACATTTTGTATGAATGAAAATGCGGGCTGAAAAGGAAATTTTTTAGTGAGGTCTTTTCTTGCGTCTCCTCCAACTAATAATGCGCCCATAATGGTGGCCCCTGCAGAAGTACCCATAATCAAACCACCTCTATCTAATAAAGCAAGCATCTCTTGATACAATTGTGTATTGCCATAAGCTGCTGCAATTAAATCCTGGTCGCCTCCACCAAAGAAAATGCCCTTCGCTTTTCTTATGAGTGCAATATTTTCTGGCGCGTCTGCCTTGACTTTATCTCTTGTGTGTATGGTTGATAAATTAGTAAAACCTCTGGAACTGAATTTAACTAAATGCCCACCCTCCTGAATATATTTTTCGTCTGATGTGGCAGTAGGAATATATACAACAGGTTGATCCTTGCCACCACAATGCGCTGCAAAAAATTCAAATAAAGAATCTGGCATGGTTCCGCCGCCAACAATAATTAATTTACCCTTATAATTAAAGTAAGGATTAGTAGTAGACTGTGCGTTTACATGAAAGACAACTAAAAAAAGCAAACTACTTAATAAAATTATTTTTTTCATAAAGCGAGCTTTAAATTGATTCGTTCGATCAATTATTAATTCAATAGACTTGACAAAGCTATTTCAATCTTATCCTTGATACATTAAGTCTATCTCTTTTTCAAAATTTGCAAGGATTTGCTTACGACGTATACTTAACTTAGGCGTCATCTCTCCTTTGTCAATGGTAAATTCTCTTGGTAATAAAGTGAATTTTTTTACTTGCTCAACCTGATTGAATAATTGATTGTATTCAGCTACAATAGATTCAAAAGTAGAAAGCACCATGGCATTCTGAATGATAGCCTCATTACTTGTATACTCAATGCTGTTCTGTTTTGCCCATTCTCTTAATTTAG
>JBIKJM010000035.1:0-9139 GCA_044360985.1 Sediminibacterium sp.
GATTCTTTAAATTAAAAATATCTTCTACCAATCCATAAAACTGTCCTTTGACTTTTCCTTCTGCGTTAAATGCTTTGATGATTCTTAATCCAGATAATGTTTCTTCCATCTGACTTAAAATTTCTCCCCATTTAACTTGTGCTTTATTGGTATGTTTTTTTAAACTGCGACCAATACGACCTACAATGAATCCAGCTAAAGGGAGTAAGATAAAAACAAATAAGGTGAGCTTAGCACTGATTAAGAATAAGAAAATTAAAATACCAATAATTGTCAAAGGTTCTTTAATAAGACCTTCTAATGCACTTATCACGGAGCTTTCCAATTCAGCAATATCATTAGAAGCCCTACTTAAAATATCACCCTTTCTTTTTTCAGTAAAAAAACCAACTGGTAATTGTAAAATTTTATCGTACAAGAGTTTGGAATATTTTTTGGTTACCATATTTCGGATGGGCGCTAAAAAATAAAATGCGAGGTATAAAAATAAATTCTTGAAAAAGATAGATACAATAATGAATAAACAAATCCATCCCAATGCATATTCTTTACCATTGGTTTGAATGATCTCTTGTAAAAATTGGTAAATAAGGTCTTTTAGATTAGCGCTATCTGTCACTGATACAGGTGTAAAACCTACAAATGCATTGTTCCCAAATATGAGGTCAAGGAATGGCGTGAGCATCCCTAAAGAAAACAAGCTAAAAAGGATAGATAACAAGATAAAAAGACCATACCAGCCCATATAGGACTTGTATTCCTTGATATAACTTACAATGCGAAAAAATTTCTTCATAATTAAAACTATTCCCTCAGAATAATCAGCAAAGTAACTAATTTTACAGCGAATCAACGACTTTGATTATGGAAGAGGGAAAAAGACAGAAACAAGTGGCTGGTGCCATTCAAAGCACCATGAATGATATTTTTTTAAAATTGGGCTTGAACCATTTACAAGGCGGGATGATTTCCATCTCCACTGTAAAAGTGACCCCAGATTTATTAGAAGCTAGAATCTATTTAAGTTTATTTCAGGTAGAAGACCAGGAAGCCTGTTTTAAGAAGATCCAAGCCCAGGCTTGGGACATTAAAAAGCATCTTCAGGCGGCCATGAAGCATCAATTACGACGTATTCCAGTATTGCATTTTTATTTAGATGATACATTGGATTATGTATTTAAAATGGAAGAGATTTTAAAAACACTATAAGTTGCATTTTTTATTTGCATGGCGTTATTTTAGGGGTAAATATTCCTTTCAAGCAATTCAACTCATTGCCTGGGTCAGCGTTTTTGCTATTGCCATTGGCACTGCTGCCTTGCTCACTATTTTGAGTGTCTCCAATGGATTTTCTGAAATTGTAAATGGATTGTATTCCGATTTCTATGCCGACCTGCGTGTGGTTCCTAAAGCCGCAAAATTCGTACAATTAACATCACAACAATTAAACACGGTTAGACAAATTCCTGGTGTACAATATGCAACTGGCATTGTAGAAAACAAGGCAATTCTTGTTCGCGACGAAAATCAAACTGTAGTTTTTTTAAAAGGAGTAGATTCCAATTATATACACATTAATAAAGTCAATCAATATTTAAAGCGGGGCACCTTTTCTGTGGGTAGCTTGGATAGCCCTAAATTAGTATTAGGCATTGGTGTCGAAGAAAATTTATTATTGTACAATGCAGACTTAGGGGAATCTATGGAATTGATTGCAGTGGGCCGATCTGGGAAGTCTCTAAAATCAATGGACCAGCTGAATCACTTGATAGCAGTGCAGTCTGGTGCATTCTCCGTACAACAAGAATTTGACGTACAATATGTATTCACCTCCAATCAATTTGCACAATATTTATTTGATTTGGATTCCAATCAATATTCTGGTATTGAATTGTCAATTGATTTAGCTAAAGAAAAAAATATTGTCACAGCTATACAAGATTTACTTGGATCAGGTTTTTTAGTGCAGAATAAATACCAACAGAATGCAGACCTGTATAAAATTATGCAAATAGAAAAATGGATCATTTTTGCCATCCTTGCGCTGATTATGGTGGTAGCTTCCTTTAATTTAGTGGGCGCTTTGACCATGTTGGTATTAGAAAAACAAAAAGACATTCATGTATTGCATGCGATGGGTGCCACTGCAGGCACGATTCAAAAAATATTCCTCAGCTTGTCGATTGTGATGGCTATGACAGGGGCCTTGATAGGTGGATTGATTGCCTCCTGCGTAATTTTTTTACAAACTCAATTTCATTTCATCCAATTACAAGGTGTAAGTTTTGTCATTGACTATTATCCGGTCAAAGCAATTTGGACAGACTACCTTGCGGTCATTAGCTTAGTCGTTTTAATTGCGATTGTTGCGGGATGGGTACCAGCAAAAAAAGCGGCCGGACGCATCTTTGAAAAAATTGGCTAATAAGCATACAGCATAAAAAAAAGGGAAGCATGCTTCCCTTTTTTTTATATAAGTTATTGGGTAATTAAAAATCTCCTAAAGTCATTTCCAATTGTCCTAATGCATTTTCTAATTGTGCATCGTTGGGTGCAATACCATGCCATTCGTGGCCTGTTTCCATAAAGTCAACACCTTTGCCCATAATTGTTTTCATCAATATCACAATTGGTTTGCCTTGACCAGTCAATGTTTTAGCGTGTTCTAAAATGGCGACAATCTCCTCCATATTATGCCCATCCATATGCAATACAGTCCAATTAAATGCTATGAATTTATCTTCTAAGTTATCCAAATTCAAGACCTTGCTTAATGGGCCGTCAATTTGCTGACCGTTTACATCTATTGTTGCAATGTAATTGTCTACTTTATTGTGCGCAGCAAACATAATCGCTTCCCAGTTTTGACCTTCTTGTAATTCACCATCACCATGTAAAGAATACACTATACGATCGTCGCTATTGTATTTTTTTGATAAAGCAGCACCAATCGCTACACTCATACCTTGTCCAAGAGAACCACTTGCAATTCGTATTCCAGGTAAATGTTCGTGTGTTGTAGGATGACCTTGTAAACGAGAATTGATCATTCTAAAAGTGGCTAATTCTTTGATATCAAAATAACCTGATCTAGCTAAAACAGAATAGAATACTGGAGAGATATGTCCATTGGATAAGAAGAAAAGATCTTCTCCTTTTCCGTCCATATTAAAAGCAGGATCATGCTTCAATACTTTAAAATAAAGGGCGGTTAAAAAATCCGTACAACCTAGAGATCCACCTGGGTGACCACTTTGTTGTGCATGCACCATTCTAACGATATCTCTTCTTACTTGTGAAGCTGTTCTATTTAATTCCGCTGTTGACATAATCTTGTTTTAACGTTACCACAAAGATAGAAAAATTAGTGCCATAAAAAAAGGTAAGCGAAGAATACCAAGGATTTATTAGCTTTGTCTTTGAAAACATTGAATTATGTCAGACGAATTAAAGAAAATAAGTACAGAAGCAGAAAATGGCATGAAAAAAGCCATCAACCACCTAGAGATAGAATTGTCCAAAATTCGAGCTGGTAAAGCTTCTCCTTCTATTTTAGACGGGGTCAACGTAGATTATTATGGTACCCCTACACCAATTAGTCAGATTGCAAACGTACAAGTACTGGATGCCAGAACCATTAGCATTCAGCCATGGGAGAAAAACATGCTGCCTTTAATTGAAAGAGCTATTATGGGTGCGAATATTGGGATCACCCCACAAAATGATGGCGTCAATATTCGATTGTTCACGCCACCATTGACAGAAGAACGCAGAAAGGAAATGGTCAAGAAAGCTGGAGGAGAGGGAGAGCAAAGCAAAATAGCGATTCGCAATATCAGAAGAGACCGAATTGAGCAAGTGAAGAAATTACAAAAAGACGGCACAAGCGAAGATATTTGTAAGGGTGCCGAAGATGAGATCCAGTCTTTAACAGATAAGCATATCGCTTTGGTGGAAAAACATTTAGAAGCAAAAGAAAAAGAAATTATGACTGTTTAGTCTGCTAATTTTTTTATGCCTTATTGAGCCTTCAATTTAAGATTGAGGGCTTTTTTGTTTTAAGAATGGGATGAAATTTAAATTTCCTCTATTCACAATATAGACGCCCAATAAAATCACACCAAGACAAACTACTTGCAATGGTGCCAAAGATTCTCCATAGATCAAACCCCATACCACAGCCACTATTGGAATACCATAAGTGACCATTGAACCAAAAAGAATACCTGCTTTTTTTACTAAATAATAAAACAAGATAGAGGCCATAGAAGTACCCACCATGCCTAAAACGGCACTAGATAAAATGCTATGGATCACAATAGGATCCTTAAAATTATAATTAAAAAAACCTGTAAAAAACAATACGGCAGCGCTTGGTAGAATTAAGAATGAAAAAGCAACCGAAGCAATCTGTATAGAACCAATGTCTTTTAAATTTCTGCCCACTGTATGTACATTGACACCGTACATCATTGTAGCAATGAGGACAAGGCTCGCATAAGATAGATTTTCAAAATGCATATCCTTTCCGGATAAGAGCAAAAAGGTCAATCCAACAAATCCAATCAAGATGCCTAAAAACTTGATCGTGGTGGTTTGTGTTTTGTAGAATATAATACCAACAAGGATAGTGAATAATGGGGTCAGTGAATTTAAAATTCCGGCTAAAGCGCTATCTATCCTAGTTTCTGCAATACAAAAAAGGTACGCCGGAAAAAAATTACCCACCAATCCAGAAACAATCACAATCCCCATTTTGTCTTTAGGTATTTTTCGGAACGCTTTGATGGCGAATGGCAATAAAACCAGTCCTGCAAAAAGCATTCTTAGGGAAGCGACTTGGTAAGGGGTAAATGCCTTTAATCCCTCTTTGATTAGAATAAATGAACTACCCCATACGATTGATAATAAGGCAAATACAAGCCAATTGGTCCACTTCTGATGCATCCTTGCTGGTTTTGAACAAAGATGGCGCATTTTGACTAAAAAATGGATAAATATCACTTTCTTTGCAAGGATGAGCCAGCACACTAATTATTCGATTAAAGTGGACCAATTTGAGGGTCCTTTTGACCTTTTATTGTTCTTTATTGAGCGTGATGAAATGGATATTTATAATATTCAGATCACAAAAATCATTCAGGATTTCTTGGACTTTATCCATTCGCAAGACAAGCTAAATATTGAATTAAGTAGTGAGTTTATTTTATTTGTTTCTACCTTAATGCGTATTAAGGCAAAATTATTATTGCCAAGAAAAGAGATCGATGCTTCAGGCAATGAGATTGACCCAAGACAAGAATTAATTGATAAAATTTTAGAGTACAAAAAGTACAAAGAAGCGGCAGTTCAAATGGCGGATTTAGAAGCTATGAGAATGTTGATGTTGAAGCGTGGCAATATCCAAAAAGAAATGTCACTAGTGGGAGAAGAAGCAGCTGAAGGCACCGAGTTGCAGACAGTCACTTTGTTCAAATTAATGAAGGCTTTTGAGAAAGTGATGCTGCGCGTTCAAGAACGTCAAAACAAGCCTGTGCATACAGTTGTTCGATACAATTACACCATGGAAGGCAGTCGTACTTATTTGCTTACGTTGGTGAAAGAGGGACAGACAGTTGCTTTCGAAAAAGTATTTGATATTTGCGAAGACCGTGTACACGCTTTATTCTTGTTCTTATCTATATTAGAATTGGCACAACAGAAATACATGAAATTATTGGTAGGAGAAGGACGAAATAATTTTATCTTAGAGTGGAATGAAAATAGAGAAGATGATTTAGAGCCGGGATACATTGAACAAACAGATTCATACGAAACAAAGTTTGATCAAAGTACATTTGCAGATGCACCAGAAGATGAAGGTGATTTTGATCCTAGCTTGAATTAATTATCCTTCTACCAACACCGATTTTCCTAAAAGATTTTTTACAGCATTGGCAATTGCAATGGCGTCGTAATGACATTCTTGTTGCAATTCTTTTACAGAACCATGTTCTACAATCGTATCTGGGATTCCTAAAATGCGTACTTGACTATGGTAGTTATTTGCATTCATGAATTCCAATACAGCAGAGCCTAATCCACCTACTACTGTTGCATCTTCTACAGTGACAACCAATTTATAATTCTGGAATACTTCATGCAGTAATGCTTCGTCGAGTGGTTTTACAAATCGCATATCATAATGTGCAGGATCAATACCTTCTAGTCTTAAATTGCGAATAGCGGTCTGTGCGTTGTTGCCTGGGTGTCCAAAAGTAAGGATAGCCGCTTCTTTGCCTTCTTTTAATCTGCGTCCTTGTCCAATAACTAATTGTTCAAAAGGTTTTTTCCAATCTACCATCACACCTTCGCCTCTTGGATAACGAATGACAAAAGGTAAATCTGTTGAAGGTAGTTGAGCAGTATACATCATGTTCCTTAATTCTTGCTCATTCATTGGTGCCGCAATAATTAAATTAGGGATACATCTAAAGAAAGCAATATCATAACAACCATGGTGTGTTGGTCCATCTTCACCAACTAATCCTGCACGGTCCAAACAAAATATAACAGGTAATTTTTGCAATGCCACATCATGTATTACTTGATCATAGGCACGTTGCATGAATGAAGAATAAATATTACAAAAAGCTTTCACACCTTGTGTCGCAAGACCAGCACTTAAAGTCACCGCATGCTGTTCACAAATCCCAACGTCAAATGCACGATCTGGCATGGCTTCCATCATGAATTTCATAGAGGAACCGCTAGGCATCGCAGGCGTCACGCCCATGATCATGGGATTCATTTCTGCTAATTCAACAAGGGTCAATCCAAATACATCCTGGTATTTTGGAGGTTGAGGCGTTTCAATTTTTTTCTTAACAATCTCTCCAGTTAATTTATCAAATAACCCTGGCGCATGCCATTTAGTTTGGTCTTTTTCTGCGAGTTCATATCCTTTACCTTTCACAGTTAGAATATGCAAAATTTTAGGCCCTGGAATCTCTCTTAAATCTCTTAAAGTGTCTACTAAGTTGGTGATATTATGTCCATCAATTGGTCCGAAATATCTTAATTGAAGTGCTTCAAATAAATTACTACTTTTTGAGACCATCCCTTTCAAGCCAGCTTCTACTTTGGAAGCCATCTCTCTTGTAAACGTTTTACCAATAGGCAATTTCCCCATCAACTCCCATAACTCGTCTCTAAACTTATTGTAAGTTGGAGAGGTACTGATATCAGTTAAATATTCTTTTAATGCACCCACATTTGGGTCGATGCTCATACAGTTATCATTCAAAATAATCAACACATCGCTATCTGCTACACCAGCATGGTTCATCGCTTCAAAAGCCATTCCAGCTGTCATAGAGCCATCCCCAATAATAGCAACTGATTTCCTATTCTCTCCCTTGTATTTAGCAGCCATCGACATACCTAATGCGGCGGAAATAGAAGTAGAAGAGTGACCAACGCCAAATGTATCGTATGGGCTTTCGCTACGCTTAGGAAAGCCACTTAAACCATTGTATTTTCTGTTGGTAACAAAAGCATCTCGGCGACCAGTCAAAATTTTGTGTCCATAAGCCTGATGTCCCACGTCCCAAACCAATTGATCATAGGGTGTATTGTAGACATAATGCAATGCTACGCTCAATTCTACCACGCCAAGGCTGGCAGCAAAATGACCCCCATGCACGCTTACGATATCGATGATGTATTGACGTAATTCATCGCATACCTGGTGTAATTTTTCCCTAGAAACCTTTTTTAGGTCATCTGGGGTATCAATATCCTTCAATAATGGTCCGGCCTCAATCAGCATGCTCAAATTTTAGTCTTGTAAAAGTAAGTTAATAACAGAAATATAAGCCAAAAGTTGCATGATATTTGAGATTGCCGATGAAACGAAGATTTGACCTTTAATCCAATAAAATAACCCAATATCGTATGATAGGGTTTAAATTTGAAAGGTGAAAAAACATCAATCAATTTATTGGATCTGTCAGATAGGAGGTTGGATGACTTATGGACTTACCATCATCTTTTTCTCTTACATGCTCGAGAAGCAGCTAAGTTCTGTTTTTTACCCACGTTTATTGGCCAATGTTTTTTTAGGCATCATCGTGACGCATTTATTTAGAAAAGCACTACTTGCATTTTCATTACATCCACCAATGCCCACCTTTAAATGGGGGCAGCTTTTAATTTTATTATTGACTTTCGCAAGTGCCTATAGTTTTTTGACCAGTTACGCAGTTGAATTTTTAAAACTATATGACGCTTCCAGAAAAGTAAGTTTAGAAAGACGTTTTTTAATTAGTCTGGTTATTGATACACCCATCATTTTTGTGTGGGTATCCATTTATATTTTATGGCACTATATTGAGTTCACCAATTCAGAAGCAATTCAAAAAGTAAAGTTGGAAAGTTTAATTAAGGAATTGCAACTCAAGACCATTAAATCTCAAATGAATCCGCATTTTATTTTTAATGCCCTTAATAGTATTAGAGCATTAGTAGATGAAGATCCACAACGTGCAAGACAAGCTATTACAGAGTTGAGTAATATTTTAAGAAGCAGCATTCAAGCAGACCAGAGTGAGGTTACAAGCTTAGAAAAAGAATTAAATATTGTGAAGGATTACCTTGCATTGGAATATATCAGATTCGCAGATCGATTGGTTGTGGAGTATGCCATAAACCCTGAGACCCTGTCCAATCAAATCCCACCAATGATGTTGCAAACTTTAGTGGAAAATGCGATTAAGCATGGTTTAAGTAAGCAGCCTGGTAATTGTTTGATCAAAATTATTTCTACTTATCAGGATAACAAACATGTACTGATGGTTCAAAATACAGGCGTTTTAAATGAGGAAACGGGTCTTGATGGGTTTGGTTTACAGAGCACAAAAAACAGATTGAATATTTTATATCGTGGGAATGCTTTGTTTGAAATTTATCAATGCGAACCTACACTGGTAACAGCTAAATTAATCATTCCAATTGCCTCATAGTTAAAATCTACCCATGGCCATAAAAGCAATTATTATTGACGACGAAAGACTAGCGCGTAATGAGTTGAAAAAATTATTGGAACAACATCCAGATATCACCATCATTGACGAAGCAAGCAACGTAGATGAAGCAATAG
>JBIKJM010000206.1:0-2793 GCA_044360985.1 Sediminibacterium sp.
GGGTAGTAATATTAAATTCCTTCGTTAATTCTTGAATTAAATGGTCAATAACGAGCGATGTTTGAGGATCTAAACCAGAATTGGGCTCATCGCAGAATAAATATTTTGGTTCTAATACCAGTGCACGCGCTAATCCTACACGCTTTTTCATCCCACCACTTATTTCTGCTGGAAATTTTTCATTCACTCCAGTTAATTGCACGCGTGCTAAGATTTCATTGACTTTCACTAATTTTTCAGCCTCACTATAATCACTAAACATGTCTAAAGGAAATTTTACATTCTCTTGGACGGTCATGGAGTCAAATAAGGCATTGCCTTGGAATAACATCCCAATACTATTTCTTAAAGTCTTTTTTTGATCTTTATTTAAAGAATTAAAATCAGCATTGTCAAATAAGATTTTACCCTGATCTGCTTGGATTAAATCTACAATGCATTTTATTAAAACAGTTTTACCACTTCCGCTTGCGCCTATAATTAAATTGCACATACCTGTTTTAAACTGGGCACTCACATCGTCGATAATCACTTTATCGCCAAAGGCTTTGTAGATATGTTGAATTTCTATCATGAGGTTATAAAGGTACTTGTAAAGTTAAGAGATCTTCAAACTGATCTGCTCTACTTATTAGTTTTGCCGCACCATCTTGATATAAAACCTGTGCTGGTTTGAATCTTGCATTGTAATTGCTAGCCATTTCATAACCATAAGCACCTGCATTGTAAAAAACCAATAAATCACCTTCGGTAATTGCAGGAATAGCCCTGTCCCATGCAAAAGTATCTGTTTCACAAATATTTCCTACCACGGCATATTGCTTAGTTGGATTGTTAGGACTAGTAATGTTATCTATGTGATGGTATGCGTCATAAAACATCGGACGAATTAAATGATTTAGTCCTGTGTTCAAACCTGCAAAGCTGATCTCGCCCGAAGTCTTTAAGACATTGACTTTGGCAATAAAAAATCCTGCTTCGCTGACCATATACTTACCTGGCTCAAACCATGCGGTAAATTGACGTCCGAATTTCTCTGATAGCTGCTTTATCACTTTATTAACTTCTGCACCTAATTGGGCCATATCAGTACCATGTTCACCCGGTGCATAAGGCACTTTGAATCCACCACCAAAATCCAATACGTTTACAGTCGGAAAATGAGGGAGTAGGGTGTCAAAAACTTCTGCAGATTTCATAAAAACCGCGACATCTTTTATTTCACTTCCAGTATGAATATGTAAAGTATGAATATTGATCTTGTATTTTTCTTGAATCAATTTTAATGCGTCCAATTGGGTGAGTGGAATACCAAATTTACTTTTAACATGCCCGGTAGATATTTTCAAATTACCCCCTGCCATGACATCGGGTCTAATGCGCACCCCAATGGCTTTTGTCCCGCCAAATGCTTGGCCAAATTTTTCTAAATTAGACAAGCTGTCAATATTTACGTTCACGCCTAATTCAACAGCAGTGCTTATTTCATCAAACCCAACACTATTGCTTGTGTATAAGATGTTGTTTGGTAAAAATCCTACATGCAATGCCAGTCTAACTTCATTGATTGAGCTGCAATCAATATTGCAACCCATGTCCTTAATTACTTTTAAAATATGAATATTGGTTAAAGCCTTACATGCATAAAAAAATTTTGTTTGAGTGGACTCAAACTGCGCGCATAAATTTTGGTATTGCTGTTCAATTTTTTCTGCGTGGTACACATACAAAGGTGTCCCAAATTTTTCTGCAGCAGCATTTAAAGTATCGTAGGAAAGACTTGCGTTCATGCTATAAAGATACGGCCAGAACTAGGTTCTGGCCGTATCTTAGTTCAATATTTTTGTGAAAAATCCATGAATGGGAAAAGCGTAAACTTAGGCTACTGGACTTTCAGGATTGTAATCTTCTTCGTTTGAATCTGTGTTATAATCTCCAGTCTCTTCTTCGGTATTAGGCGTCTCGGCTTGTTCGTTTTCTTCAGCTAAAGCTTCAGTTGTTTGCTCAAAAACGCTATTGTCTGTAAAGTCTTCTGGCTTGATGACGGTCGCTTCTACAATTTGTTCTGCCAATACTTCTTTGATCTTTGGTAAATCTTCTGTTGAGTTGATGCCAAAATAGTCCATGAAATTTCTAGAGGTAGAATAGATCAATGGCTTACCCGGAAGCATTTCGTTACGACCGCTAATCACAATCAATTCTTTTTCTAATAATTTCTGCATCGAATAGTCACTGTTCACACCTCTAATGGCTTCCACTTCTCCTTTTGTAATAGGTTGCTTGTAAGCAATGATGGCTAATGATTCCAATGCGGCGTTGGATAAACGCTTCAAAAATTTATCGCCGTTCAATTGTGCAATAGTGCTGTGAAAAGTAGGCTTGGTTAAAAACTGCCATCCACCACCGCTTTGCTTTAATTCAAACGGGTAGTATTCTGTGCTATATTTTTCTTGGATACCTTCTAAAGCAGCTTCCACTTGTTCAAGTGAAATACGCTCTTCTAAGAATCCAAAAGCAGTATTGATTAATTCTGTGATATCATTCGCATTCAATGCTTTATCACTTGCAAAAACCAAGGCTTCGATATGCGGTATGATTTGACTTATTTCCATAATGCTTTTGCTTATCCGTTTAATGCAGCTGCACCACTCACGATCTCTGTTAATTCAGTCGTAATAGCAGCTTGTCTTGCACGGTTATAAGATATTTTCAATGATTTCAACAATTCGTTTGCGTTTTCACTTGCTTTATCCATCGCAGTCATTCTAGCGCCATGCTCACTTGCATTGGCAT
>JBIKJM010000207.1:0-2791 GCA_044360985.1 Sediminibacterium sp.
CTATCAAATTCAGGCAAAATAGTATCTTTTACTGGTAAGATGGGTTGAACTCCAAAACTCAATAATGCACCAGACTTACTGAAATTTAACTTTTTATCTCCTCCAATGGTATATTCATTTGGCATTACAAACGCTGTTTTGTTAAATACCAATTGAGCCGAATCCATTTCATGCTTATAATAGGCAAGAACATAATTTTTTTGTAAGGCTTTATCAGTACTATCTTTTTCTATTAAATAGGCCAACTGCTTACCTTCTTTGTCCCAAGTAAAATTTGCTGCTGTATAAAAACGACTGTTGATTGTTTTTAAATTTGTATCTGCAATAGAGACTAAAAGAATTTTTGCTTCATTTAATTTTGTTTTAATTTGATACATCATGACGCCTTCCCCTTTAGGATGTATGGCATATTCTCCAATATTATTAAATATTCTTTCTTTGCCAGTACTTAAATTCCTAAAATATAGGAATGCTCCTTCTTTTTTGATGTCTGTTTTTGGATCATTTAAATAGGCAATGACATCATTTCCAAATTCAGGGATTTGATAACTTCTTACTGATGGTATTTTATTGATGCTTCCATTGCTTAAAGTCAAAATTGCCAAGCTATCTTTTGGCATTTCTTCTGGTTTTTTCTTACCAATCTTAGCTTTTCTTGTTTCATCAAAGGTTGGCTTAATCTTTGCAATCAAAAAGGCATTGTCTTCAGTAAATTTTGACTGTGTGCCTCTTTCAATTTTAATGATTTGATTTGTTTTAAGATGTCTAACATACAGTGTTGCGTCACCTTCTTGTGGAGCAACAGTATAAGACATCCAATTGCCATCATTGGATAATACCACATCCTTAATTGACTGCCATTGGTCATAAACAGTATGATCTAATGGTTTTTTTTGAGCTTGAACTGAAATAGATAATAAAAACAAGCAAGAACATAAGATACGCTTCATATTGGGATAATTTGAATAAGTAATTTACGATAAGATTTAAATTAAAAACAAAAAATGAGACTTAGTTTTATCATTGACTATTTAGATTTTTGCTGACGCAAAACACGGCTCATTTGAAGTATAACTGAAATGGCAATTAAGCTCATCCCTATATAAAAACCCATTCCCATTTGTTTGTGTTCTTGAAAAAATACAATTGCAATGATGATGCCATACACTGGCTCTAGATTAAGTGAAATGTTCAATGTAAAAGCACTAATATTTTTAAGGGCATTGAGCATCAAATGATTAGCTAATACTGTACAAACCAAGGATAAAATAATGAGCCAGAACCAATCATTTTGTGAAGGGATGACAAAAGCAATCTGCTGAAAGAAACCAATACCTAGTATGACAATTGTAAGAAAACCTAAACCACCAAGCATCTCAAAGGTTTGAATAGTCTGCGTGGTATATTGATCTGTTAATCTTTTATTGATAATGGTAAAAATGGATGCAAAAAATGCAGAAACCAACCCAACTAAAATACCCGTTCTAAAATGAATATCAAACTGAAAAATACATAAAATGCCAGTGAGGCTAAGTAAACCAACAAAAATATCGTTCCAAATGAATTTTGTTTTAAAGAAAAATGGTTCAAGTACTGCTGTAAAAAGACCAACGCTAGAAATGCAGACCAATGCAATAGAAACATTCGCTAATTTGATGCTTCCATAAAAACAAACCCAATGGATAGCAATTAATACACCAATTAACATCAGTCTTCCTTTATCTTTTAATGAAACTTTAGTTGGCTGCTGATGCAATAAGTAAATTGGAAACAAAGCTATAACAGTCAATAACATTCTGTAAAACACCAGAAACAAACCATTTAATTGAATTAAATTCCCGAGTGGTGCTGTCAATCCAGCTAAAAAGACAAATACATGTAATTGTATTAAAGATCGCTTAAAGCTGCTCACGCTTGATCTGTTTGATAAAGCGTCCTGTAAATGATTCCCATTGCATACTTAGCACACCAAGTACTGCTTCTTTAATGATCCCTTTCGACATCTTGCTAACACCAATTTTTCTATCAATAAAAGTAATGGGCACTTCTTTTAGTTTAAAGCCTAAGCGCCAAGAAGCAAATTTCATTTCAATTTGAAAAGCATATCCTATGAAACTAATATGATCCAATTGCATTGCTGCTAAAACTTTGTTTTTATAACACATAAATCCTGCAGTTGGATCTTTCACAGGCATCCCTGTAATCATTCTTGTGTAAAGTGAGCCGCCTTTGGAATAGATCAACCTATCTAAAGGCCAATTTTCTGTTGCACCACCTTTAACATACCTGCTGCCAATGGCCACATCTGCACCTGCTTCACATGCTGCTAATAATCTATCAAGATCTAAAGGATTGTGAGAGAAATCGGCATCCATTTCAAAAATAAAATCATATTGATATTCTAATGCCCATTTGAATCCATGAATATAGGCTGTACCTAAACCGAGTTTACCTTTCCTTTCTTGTATAAAAATTTTATCAGGATGCAATTGCATCAATTCTTTAACAATTTTGGCTGTGCCATCTGGAGATCCATCATCCACCACAAGAACATGGTATTGATTACCAAGGACTATGACTGCATTGATAATTGCAGCAATGTTTTCCTTTTCATTGTAAGTTGGTATGATAACAATTTTTTTCACTTTCTAATGGGGGGATAATGAAATGGTTATTTAGGTAGTATAAATATAAATTATTTATTTAATATAGTTCTATTTAAGATCTCTGTTAGCTTTTGTTTAGTGTGTAAGGCAAAGTCCCCTTTCATCATCCAATCATAATACTGCGG
>JBIKJM010000036.1:0-9100 GCA_044360985.1 Sediminibacterium sp.
AAGATTAGCAAAAGAAGAAGGCTTATTTTGTGGATATAGTGCAGGAAGCTGTTTTCAAGGGCTTTTACAATTAAAAGATAGATTGAAACCAACCGATGTGGTTGTTTGCGTCTTCCATGATCACGGAAGCAGGTATGTTGGTAAAGTATACAATGACGATTGGATGAAATCTAAAGGATTTATAGACTAGTTTCCATCTATTTTAGGATTGTTTTTGATAGCCTAGCTAACGGATGTTAGCTGCTTAAATTGTATCTTTAACATTCAATATTTAAATATGAACAAGTATAGATCTGGTGTTTTATATGGTAAGGAATTAGAAGCCTTATATAATGATGCTAAAGACAATAATTTTGCGATCCCGGCAGTGAATACTACTGGAACAGATACCATCAATGCAGCCATAGAAACAGCGGCTAAAGTGAAATCTCCAATTATCATACAGTTCTCAAATGGTGGTGCACAATTTATTGCAGGAAAGGGTATGCCAAATGACAATTTACAAGCCAATATTCAAGGTGCGATTGCAGGTGCTTTACATGTGCACCAAGTGGCTAAGTTTTATGATGTGCCTGTGGTTTTACATACAGACCACGCATCTAAAAAATGGTTACCATGGATTAGTGCTTTAATTGACGAGAGTGAAAAATACCACAAATTACATGGACAACCTTTGTTCAGTTCTCATATGTTGGATTTATCAGAAGAACCTATCGAAGAGAATATCCAAACCTCTGTAGAATTCTTCAAACGTATGGCTCCTTTGGGCATGAGTATTGAAATTGAATTAGGTGTAACAGGTGGTGAGGAAGATGGTGTGGACAATAGCGGCATTGAAAATGATAAATTATATACGCAACCAGAACACGTTGCTTATGCATATACTGAATTAGGAAAAGTAGGTAATTTATTTACCGTTGCTGCTGCTTTTGGTAATGTACACGGGGTATACAGTCCAGGCAATGTGGAATTAAAGCCTGAGATTTTACACAACAGTCAATTGCATATTGAAAAGACATTAGGCACAGCACCTAAACCAGTTTATTTTGTATTCCATGGCGGATCTGGTTCTCCTCAAAATCAAATTAGAGAGGCCATTGGTTATGGTGCAATTAAAATGAACTTAGACACCGATTTGCAATGGGCTTTCTGGGAAGGTGTTTTAAGTTACTACAAAAAGAACGAAGCATACCTGCAAACTCAATTGGGTAACCCAGAGGGTGCAGAGAAGCCAAATAAAAAATATTACGATCCTAGAGTTTGGTTAAGAAAAGGCGAAGAGTCTTTCATCAAACGTTTAGAGCAATCATTTGACGACTTAAATTGTATCAATAGAAACGCTTAAATCAGTTCCTATGCGTGAAAAAGTAGAAGACATTGAAGTCAACCTAACCGGTGAAGAGTTGAATCATTCTGATGCAGCAGATAAATCAAGATGGTTTAAGAGAATCCGTAAAGGTATTCATACTTCAACTGCAGACAAGAAAGAAACTCCAGAAGGATTATGGACTAAGTGTCCAACCTGTAATCATATATGTACTAGTTCTGAATTAAAAGAAAATTTGTACATCTGTGACAAGTGCAATTACCACCATCGTATTGGTAGTGATGAGTATTTTGACATTTTATTTGACAACCAAGAATGCACAATTCTTTTTGATGAAATCAAAAGTAAGGATGCACTTAATTTTACCGATCTAAAAAATTACCAAAAACGTTTAGATGAAATTCATTCTAAAACAGATTTGAAAGATTCTATGCGTGTAGGTGTTGGTAAAATGAATGGCGAAGGCTACGTTGTTGCATGTATGGATTTTGAATTTATTGGTGGATCATTAGGAAGTGTGATGGGAGAAAAATTTAGTCGTGCAGTAGATTATTGTATTCAACATAGACTACCCTTTTTAGTGATTAGTAAAAGTGGTGGTGCTCGTATGATGGAAAGTGCATTTAGCTTAATGCAATTGGCAAAAACAAGTGGTAAATTATCACAATTGAGTGATGCAAAATTACCATTCATTTCTTTGCTAACAGACCCCACATTTGGTGGTATTTCTGCCAGCTTTGGAATGTTAGGCGATCTCAATATAGCAGAACCAGGTGCATTGATTGGTTTTGCTGGTCCTAGGGTGATTAAAGAGACCATCAAGAAAGATTTACCTCCAGGTTTCCAACGTTCTGAGTTCTTATTAGAACATGGATTCCTTGATTTTATAGTGGATAGAAAAGAACTCAAGCAAAAATTGTCAGAAGTTGCTTTTATGTTCAGAAGTTAATGCCAAAAAGAAATCAATTTTAAATAGTACTTTTGTATCCCGGTGTTGCACATCGGGATATTTTTTATGGCGAAAGCACCTAAAACAATAGAATTAAACAATAGGCAGGCCTATTTCAACTACCAGATAGAAGATAAATATGTGGCAGGCATTGTATTGATGGGTACCGAAGTCAAATCTATTCGCGCTGGCAAAGTGAGTTTCAACGATTCCTTCTGTTTTTTTGATAAAGGCGAACTATGGGTTAGGTCTTTATTTATCAATGCCTACTCTCATGGCAATAAGAATAACCATATCGAAGTCCACGATCGAAAATTATTGTTAACAGCAAGAGAACTAAAAAAGATTGAGGCACAAACCAAAGAAAAAGGATTTACCATTGTGCCACTTCGCATTTTTTTTAATGATAAGCACTATGCTAAAATGGAAATTGGTATTGGACGCGGAAAAAAAGAATACGACAAACGCGAAACCATCAAGAACCGCGAAATCGATAAAGACATCAAGCGCATCCTCGCTAAATAATTCTCCTGCTTCTAACTGATTTAGAAAATGTTATGAGTATAAATACTATTCCGTAGCGAACGTTCGAGCAAAGCGAGCGAGAGCCTAGGGATAGGTATTTATGCTCAAATGCTTTCTTTTAAAGAATTATTGTACCTATTCTTTTGAACGATTTTCGCAGATTTTTTTTTAAATATATTTTCCTTTGTCTTCTTTCTTGAATTCTATCTGTTCTTTTAAAGAAGCAGCATCTGGACGATGTGTTGTGGCGTATGCAGCAATGAGCAAGACAATCAAAATGCAAATAGCGCCTAGTAATTCTTTAGGTTCCAACCAATACCCAATTACTTGATTGAGTTTTGCATGTTGAGGTGTACTTAGTTCATACCTAATTTCGATTCTTGAACCAATCTTTGATTGGTAGGTAGATGGATCCAATGCCACTTGATATTGCTTCCCTGATTCTTGAAATACAGCAAAGACATTATCATTTTTAGCTTCAATCAATGCTGGTGTGATGTCACTATCAAAGTAGTCCGGTGTTCTGCTAAAAGGCAGATAGGTCATGAAGCAAGCAATGAATAATATGAGTACTGATTTTATCAAGGGTTTCTATTAAATTAATTAGCGCCCCCGAAATTGCTAACGAGGACGCTAAAGCTATATGATTTGCATTACTGCAATTTGAATTAAACTGTTAAGCTCCTGAAATCTACAGGCACTAATTTACTCACACCCGGCTCTTGCATGGTCACACCATAAATCACATCCACTGCACTCATTGTTTGCTTATTGTGCGTGACAATAATGAACTGAGATTTATCAGAAAACTTTTGAATCATTTGAGTGAATTTGCCAACGTTGGCATCATCCAAAGGTGCATCTACCTCATCCAGGATACAGAATGGTGCTGGCTTAATTAAGTAAATCGCGAACAACATGGCTGTTGCAGTCAATGTACGCTCTCCTCCACTCAACTGTGTGATTGAAGATGGACGCTTACCTTTAGGTTTCGCCACAATCTCTACTGCAGTTTCTGATAGGTTCGTTGGATCTACTAGTATTAAGTCACAAGAATCTTCTTCGGTAAACAAGGCTTTGAAAACTTTTTGGAAATTTTCTCTAGCGGTATTGTATGTTTCTAAGAATGCTTGATTGGCAGTTGCTTCTACTTCTTGAATCGTTAATAATAAACTTTCCTTCGCGGTAACTAAGTCATTCTTTTGTTCTAAGATAAAATCATAACGTTTTTTCATTTCCGTGTAAGCTTCAATCGCTGTTGGATTCACTTCACCCATATTCTCTAAACGCTTCTTCATCTTCTCTACATCTGCTTGAAGTTCTTCCAATGTTGCTTCAGTTTGTCTTCCAAGATCTAAAATCTCTTCTAATTCCACTTTAAATTCTACACTTAATCTTTCCTTCGTTCCAGCCAATTGTAGTTTTAAATTATTTAATTTATCCTTAATCTCATTGATCAGCTGATCCATTAATTCCTTAGACTTCACTTGAAGTCTTAAAGTACTTTCTTTTTCTTGTAGGGCGGTTCTTAAAGTATAATATGCTTGATCTGCCTCGTTTAATTTAAGCTCTTCTGCTTCCTTATTTCTCAATAACTCAACCAAAGCTGTCTCAATTGTTGCTAATTCATTGTTGCTGTCTACAATTGCTGTAGATGCTTCTGTCAATTGAGTTGTATTGGATTGAATTTGAGTATGTAAGTCATTCAATTGATTGTCTTTAAAGATCACTTCTTGCTGTAAAGCTTCAATTTTACTTTGCTGCTTAGTCAACTGCAAGTTCATCTCATTGAATTCTCCTGAAGCTAAATGATAAGCTTGCTCTGCAGCTTGGTAGGCCAATTCAATATCTCCTAATTGAGCTTGGGTAGCTTGCAATGAAGCATTCAATTCAATCAATTGCGTTCTTGTATCTCCAATTAAAGCATGCTCTTGCGCAATCTTTTCTGCTAATTCTGCCAACTTAGCCACTGCAGCAACCTGCGCAGAATGTAAGTTTTCTAATCGATTCTTATTAGCAAAAACATCATTGATTAAATGATTCACATTTTGTTCTGTTGTTCTTATTTCTTGTTCTTTCAACAATTCATTGTACTGTAAAACAGACTCATGCTTTACTTGAATTTGAGATTTCAACTCATTCACCACTGTTTCTTGTGATTGAATGTCTTCCAATAGTTTTTCTAAATTTTTTGCACGGCCAATTTTCTTTCCTTCAAATAATCCAACGCTACCTCCAGTTAAGGTATACTTGCCTTTTACATATTTTCCAGTCTTCTCTAAAATCATACCCGAAGTAGCAGCTTCTAAAGCAGCTTCATTTTCGGCAATAAATACATTTCCTAATAAATGATTTGCTAGTGCAGCATATTTTGGATCAATTTCAATAACAGACAATGCAGCAATGGTATTGGATGGAGCAGCTTCTGCCTTGGCTCCACTTAATTGATCTAATAAAAAGAAATTCGCTTTTCCCTTTTTGTTTTCATCTAATAACTGCACCGCTTGCATTCCTTCCTTTAAATCATTCACTACGTAATAATTTAAATAAGGTTCCAATACATTTTCTACTGCAGTACGGTAAGCTTCTTGCACATATAAAATATCAGAAAGGATTGGCGCATTGTGGTTCCAGCCAGTGTTCTTATGTAAAAACTTAACACTCTCAGGATAACCATCCATTGAGTCTACCAAGCTTTTCAATAAATCGTATTCGTTTTTCTTAGCATCTAAAATTCTTGCTTGTTCTGCTAATTTAGTTCTTAATAGTTCTAGGGCTTCTTGGGTTTCAAAAATACTTGCTTTTGCTGTTTCATTTTGTGCTAGTAATTCAGCTAAATGAGCTTTGTTTGCAGCCAATTCTGATTCTTTAGTTGCTAATTGAGTTGTCAATTCAGCTACTTGTTCGGCTCTATGTAATTGCTCCTCATCTAATTGATGCTGGCTTCTTTGAATGTTTTGAATCGAGGTATCCGATACGGCTACTTTCTTCTCTGCCTCAAATTGATTTCTTTGTATTTGACCAAATTGTTGACGCAATCCGTCCAATACACCGCGTTGGTCATCAAATTGTGCACGCTTATTGGTTAATTCAATATGTGATTGATCTACCCTGTTTTTAAAATCATGGTAATTTTTTTCTTCCTCAACCACTTGTAATTTGGTATACTCTATAGAATCTCCAATCGTTTTTAATTGACCTTCGGCACGCTCTAAGAATTCTTGTAACCCTTTTTCTTTGTCATTTAAATAATCTAAACGTTGCGCAGCTAAGCTTTTATCATTCTCTTTTATTCTTAGATGCTGTAACATCTCGTTGAACTCATGTTGCATGCTTTGCAAGCCCTTTTCTTTCTCAATAAAAACCACACGTTCTTGTTCAAGTGCTGCTTCTTCTAATGCGATGGCTGCTTCTAATTGGAATTTCTTATCCGTTTCGGTTTCTTGTTGCTCTGTTAATTCCTTATAGGTTAAATTGAAGCCTTCCAATGAAGCAATGGCTAATTCAATCGCTGTTTCCTTGTAATCTTTTTTAATCTCAAAATATTTCTCTGCTTTCTTAGCTTGATTTTCTAATGTCTTTAATTGGTTGTTGATTTCAAATAATAAGTCCTCAATACGCGCTAAGTCTTGCTCTGTCGCATCTAATTTATTCTTCGCTTCTTTTTTTCTTGTTTTGTAAATGGTAATACCTGCAGCTTGTTCTAACATTTTACGACGACTATTATCCTTATCCTTGATAATGTCATCTACCATCCCTAATTCAATAATGGCATAACTGTCGGTGCTCACACCTGTATCCATAAATAAATTATGGATATCTTTTAAACGACAAGACACATCATTCAAACGGTATTCACTCTCCCCATTTTTATAGTAACGACGTGTCACCGTAATGGTGCTAAACTCTGTAGGTAATAAATTTTTGGTATTATCGAAAGTTAAACTCACTTCCGCCATGCTACTTGCATTTCTGGTCTTAGAACCATTAAAAACCAATGAATCTAAATTCTCAGATCTAAGTGCAGAAATCTTTGATTCTCCAATCACCCATCTAATACTATCTATGATATTACTTTTACCACATCCGTTCGGTCCAATAATACCTGTTATACCCTCGTCAAAACTGATAATGGTTTTATCAGCAAAACTCTTGAACCCCTTGATTTCTAATGACTTTAATCTCACTTTTGTAACGCTTTAAATTGTCTGCGAACATAAGAAAAATCAGTCAAAAAGTCAAGGGGGATGGGTCTATTTAGATTGAAATGTGGACAAAATCTACCCCTTTTCAACAAGGCGACCTCCCTCTGTAGTCAGGGTGCGTGCTGGGAACTTGTTTACCACCATATAATCATGGGTAGCCATAATGATTGCAGTGCCATCTTCTTTGGCTATTTGGAACAATAACTGCATGATTTCATCACTGGTTTCAGGGTCTAAACTCCCAGTTGGCTCGTCTGCAAGGATGATTTTTGGTGAGTTTAACATCGCACGAGCAATATCCACTCTTTGTTGTTCCCCACCACTCATTTCATAGGTCATTTTGAAGCCTTTATTTTGAAGACCTACTTTATTCAACACATCATCCACTTTTTGTTGTATCAATTGTTCATCTTGCCAACCAGTCGCTTTAAGCACAAAACTTAAGTTCTCGTTGACGTTTCGATCTGATAATAATTGGAAATCTTGGAAAACCATCCCTAAATTTCTTCTTAAAAAGGGTAATTTTTTCCAGTCCATCTCTTTTAAATTAAACCCAACCACATTCCCAACACCTTCGGTCAAAGTCAATTCGCCATACAAGGTTTTCAATAAGCTACTTTTACCTGTGCCTGTTTTTCCAACAAGGTAAACGAATTCACCTTTTTGTACGTTCAAGTTGACATCTTGCAAAATAAGGCTACCACTTTGGTAGATATTTGCATGCTCAATTTGTACAACAATTTCACTCATAGGTTTTGTGTTAATAGATTAAAATTAATAGCTAAATACTTCCTTTCCAAAACTTCCTTCTAAAACCAACTCCTTTTGTTCTGAAGCTTCCACAAAGCCCACCACTTGCGCTTCTATCCCTAATCCTTTTGCGATTGTAATTAAAGTGTTAGCAGATGCAGTATCTGTGAAAATTTCTAAGCGATGGCCCATATTAAACACTTGGTACATCTCTTTTGTATTTGCTCTTGAATTAGCTTGTATTAATTTGAAGATGGGTGGCACGTCAAATAAATTATTTTTTACGATACGCATATTGCTTGGCAAATATTTCATGCACTTTGTTTGACCACCGCCGCTACAATGGATCATGCCTTTGACTGCATCAAAATGTTCGGTCAAAATAGCTTTCACCAATGGTGCATAAGTACGAGTAGGACTCAATAGTAATTTGCCAACACTGATCTCGCCAAAACCTTCTATAGCAAGCATATCCGTCATCCTATTTTTTCCTAAATAAACCACTTCATCTTTTAAAGTAGGTTCAAAAGATTCTGGGAAAGCAGTGGCATAATGATGTGATAAAATATCGTGTCTTGCACTTGTTAACCCATTACTTCCTAATCCACTATTGTATTCTGTTTCGTAATTCGCTTTTCCAAAACTTGAAAATCCTACAATCACTTGCCCGGGCGCAATTAAGTCGTTGGTGATTAATTTTGATTTTGGCCATCTTGCAGTCATGGTTCCGTTCACAGCAATCGTTCTTACTACATCACCCACATCTGCAGTTTCCCCACCCAAGAATGCAATTTCAACTCCAAATGTTTTAAGTGTATTGAAAAAATCTTGAGTACCATTGATCACCTGACTTATCACTTCTCCGGTAATTAATAATTTATTACGGTCAATGGTGGATGAAAATAAAATTTGATCATAGATGCCTACGCACAATAAGTCATCTAAATTCATTGCAATGGCATCTTGTGCAATGCCTTTCCATACAGATACATCACCCGTTTCTTTCCAATATAAATAAGCTAAAATACTTTTAGTACCTGCCCCATCTGCATGCATGATATTAATGTGGTCATGACTGCCTCCTAAAAAATCCGCATATAATTTACAAAAAGCGTTTGCATATAAGCCTTGATCTAAATCCTGAATGGCGGCATGAACTTCTTCTTTTTGAGCGGATACGCCGCGCTGAGCATACAATGACATGGCTATAAATTGATTTTACAACAAAGGTACAATTGTTTTACATTTGTACCCTATTTACAAGATAAAGATGAAGGTTCATTACGATTTAACTTCCCTACCCCAATTTAAAGACGCCATTGTGACAATGGGCGCTTTTGATGG
>JBIKJM010000209.1:0-2757 GCA_044360985.1 Sediminibacterium sp.
TAAAATAAATCAATTGTCAAAAGTTGAACACCCACTACACGCACTAAAAGCTTATTTACCTGAGGGGGCTTTTGAGCCTGTTTTAGCCTTGATTCATCAATACAAAGTGCATTTAACTGTTACCAAAGCAAGGAAATCTGTATTGGGCGATTATCGACATCCGCTGATGGGTGCCAACCATAAGATTTCGGTCAATGGTAATTTAAATCAGTATGAATTTTTAATCACGCTTTTGCATGAATTGGGTCATTTGCTATGTTACGAGCAATATAAAAATAGGGTAGATGCACATGGCAAAGAGTGGAAATACTTATATGGGGCATTACTTGCAGACTTTATAAAATTAGATATATTTCCCATAGATATTAAAAAGTCACTTAAAAAAACAGTGCTCAACCCTGCTGCAACCGCCAATGGGGAAACCGCACTATTGCTAGTTTTGAGGCGTTATGATAAAGCTAAAAAAGAGGGGATGGCATTTGTTGCACAAATACCAGATGGCGCTTTATTTGAAACAGAAAAAGGGAAGCGCTTTCAAAAAATCAAAAAACGCCGCATACGTATTGAATGTGTAGAATTGTCTACAGGGCATGTATATTCTTTCAGTGGATTAACCGAGGTGAGTGTAGTACAAGCATAGTTTTTTACTTTTCTATTTTTTGAAATATAGTATGAAATAACTAAGGAAATAGTGTGAGCTTAATAAAAAAAATAATGCCTCGATTTTTCGAGGCATTATTAAAAAATCATTAGAGTGTTTTGAAACGTGTTTTATATAAATATAAAAAATTCGTTTTAAAACTATGCTACAGCTTGTTTCACCAAATCTGCCGCTTCACTCAATAAGATAGCAGATTGAACTTTCAATCCACTTTCATCTATTAATTTTTTTGCTTCAACCGCATTGGTACCTTGTAAACGTACAATGATTGGAATATCGATATTGCCTAACTTGTTGAATGCTTCAATAACCCCAGCAGCAACACGATCACAACGAACGATACCGCCGAATATATTAATCAAAATAGCTTTTACATTAGGATCTTTCATGATAATTCTAAATCCAGCTTCAACGGTTTGTGCATTGGCAGAACCTCCAACGTCTAAGAAGTTTGCGGGCTCGCCACCACTTAATTTAATCATATCCATCGTCGCCATTGCTAAACCGGCTCCGTTCACCATACAACCCACGTTACCGTCTAATTTAACAAAGTTCAAATTGAATTCACCTGCTTCTACTTCTGTAGGATCTTCTTCTGATACATCTCTCATTGCTAATAAATCTGGATGACGCATTAAAGCACTATCGTCAATATTCATTTTACAATCTACTGCAATGATTTTGTCATCAGCAGTTTTGAAAAGAGGATTGATCTCTAACATACCGCAGTCTAAACCAACATATGCATTGTATAAATTTGTAACAAACTTCACACAGCTTTTGAAAGCATCACCACTTAAACCTAAGTTGAAAGCGATTTTTCTTGCTTGGAAACCTTGTAAGCCACCTCCAGGGTGTACCCATTCTTTGAATATTTTTTCTGGTGTATTGTGGGCTACTTCTTCGATATCCATACCACCTTCTGTGCTATACATCACTACATTCATGCCTTTTGCACGATCTAATAAGATAGACAAATATAATTCTTTAGTTGGCTGAGGACCTTCATAATAAACGTCTTGAGCAACTAAAATTTTGCTAACTAATTTACCTGCAGGGCCCGTTTGAATGGTTACCAATGTGCCACCAAGTATATTTTTAGCAAAGTTTTCGATGTCTTCTGCTGATTTTCCAACAGCTACACCTCTTTGTTCTGAACCATTAATTTTTCCCTTACCACGACCACCTGCGTGAATTTGAGCTTTTACAACAGCAAATTTGTTATTGGTTTCTGTTGCAATTTTTTGATATGCAGCGACTGCGTCTTTTACATTCTCAACGGCTACACCTTCTTGAACAGGAACATTGTACTTTTTAAGTAATTCTTTTGCTTGATATTCATGCAGGTTCATAATCTGAAATTTTGGCAAAGATAATTCATAAACGGCAGATTATGAGGGGAAAATAGATTGAAAAATAGCTATTAACATTTATTTCGTTGTTTAAACATTGTTTTATATCTTTGGGAAGCTATTGCCAATAGAATAAACAAAAAAAGTCCCTTATTTAGGATCAAATTAAACAAAAAGAGCCCTATTTTGTTAATCTAAAGCATACAAATTTTTTTTAAAAATTTAAAACAACAAATATGAAAAAAATCATTCTTTCTTCGGCATTCGCATTAGCGACGGTGGCATTGTTCTCTTTTAATAACCCAAAATCTACAAAAGCAGTTGAAACTTTCACAGTGACAGCTCAAAAGAGTAAAGTAGATTTTACTGGTTCTAAGAAGTCCGATTTCCATACTGGTTATTTCCCAGTGAAGTCTGGTTCAGTAAAAGTGGATGGTGGTAAATTGGTTGGTGGATCTTTTGTGGTTGATGTTGCTGGTATGAAAGTAACAGATGGTGCTGGCGATAAATTAGCTGGTCATTTATCTACTGCTGACTTTTTTGATGTTGCTAAATTTGGTGAAGCAACTTTCAATATCAGTGGTGTGAAATATACAACTGCAGAAAAAGCAACTTTAACTGGTTCAGTAACAATAAAGGGTATCACAAAAAATATCAGCTTTGAAGCTATCATCAGAAGTGCTGACGAAAAAGGTTTCTTTGCAGAAGCATTCTTCCCAATTGACAGAACTTTATTCGGAATCA
>JBIKJM010000208.1:0-2757 GCA_044360985.1 Sediminibacterium sp.
TGGGGTCACCCAACTTGTTTGGGTCGATCGAGGTTGATTTTGTTGCATGTTATATGAATTCTTGGCAAATTTACATCAATTCAAAATGAAATGGCTAATTTCATGTCTTAGTTCAACCACCATGAAAAAGACTTATTTAATTGCAGATAGCGGTGCCACAAAATGCCAATGGACTTTAGTACAAAACGGCAAGCGTCAAACCATTAAAACAAATGGCATTAGCCCCTACTTTTTAAGTCTTCAAGACATTGTGCAATTGATAGAAAAGTCATTCCAGAAAAAGGTAGATTTAAGCAAAGTAGATGCAGTCTACTTTTATGGAACAGGCCTTAGTAATCCGGATAATGTGGTTATTTTAAAAAAGGCCCTGAAAACTGTTTTTAAGAACGCAGCATTAGATATTCAAACCGATTTAATGGCCATTGCTAGAGCTGCTTGTCAGGATAAAAAAGGAGTGGTTTGCATTTTAGGCACGGGCTCCAATGCGGGATTTTACAATGGTAAAAAAATAACAAAAAACAGCCCAGGTTTAGGATATGTATTGGGGGATGAAGGAAGTGGGGCTTATCTAGGTAAAAAAGTATTGCAGTATTTTTTATACAAGACATTTGACGAAGAGCTGATGAATATGTTTGAGAAAAAATACAATTTGGATCGCGCTGCTATTTTAAATAAAGTTTATAAAGAGCCTACACCAAATAGTTATATCGCAAGTTTTACTAATTTCTTGGTCGAAAATAGAGGCCATTACATGATTGAAAATATTATTGAAGATGGCCTCAACGATTTCTTTTTTACCCATCTTAATAAATTAAATGAATCTTGGTTACACCCTATTCATTTTGTGGGCAGCGTCGCATACGGCTTTAAAGATGTCTTAAAACAATTGGCCGATGGCTATGAAATTGAATTGGGCAAAATTGTGAAGTCTCCGATGGATGGATTGATTGAATACCATAGCAAACACTAGGTACAAATGCACGATATAGAACCCTATTATCATTGGCGGCATTTATACACTGCAGAAGCAGATCCAAGGTCTATTTTTTTTGGCAGGACCTATAGTGAATTTGAATTTTCACAAACGGTGTACAATTATTATATCCATCCGCAGTGGGATGAATTTGGTAGCAAAACTTTATACCTAAAAATTTTGTACACCGACTATGATGCAAAGTTTGCCATCATAGAACTCATTGGAGAGTGGAATGATACAATTGAAAATGATATCATGGAATTGAAACGAGAAGTCCTGGATAAATTAATGGCAGAGGGTATTATTAAATTTATTTTGATTGCAGAAAATGTATTCAATTTTCATAGTGGGGATAAAGATTATTATGAAGAGTTATACGAAGAATTATCCGAAAAAGATGGATGGGCCGTATTGGTCAATTTCCATCCAGCAGCACAACACGATTTTTTATTGCGAAAATTAAACCGCTACATAGAACTTATGGAGATTAGTGCATGGCGTACCTACAAGCCTGAACATTTTTTCCAATTCATTGACCAGAAATTAAGTCAAAGGTTAAGTTTGTAAAACTAAAAAAAGCGTAAAAAATTACGTTGATGTAATTGCAGCAAATAAGACGAATCTAATAAACAAGGTCTTCGTAAGCTGCCATTAATTCTCTGTAAGCATGGTCATCCTTAGCTAATTTACTAGCAGCCATCCCTTTCTCATACCATTCAATAGCTGCCTCCTTTTCAGAAAGGGCTTCTAAACATTTTGCCAAATGATAGTAAGAGCCTACATAATCAGGTGACTCCGTCAGGATTTCAGTAAACAAGGCTTTGGCCTTTTGCAAGTCCCCTATTTTGATATACTCTAAGGCTAATGCATGTCTTAAAAAGTTATCCTTAGGTTGTTGATTTAAAAATTCAATAATTCTTTCAATTCGTTGCATCTTGTCTTATATTTGCATTAGTTGCATAAACAACCAAAAAGTTAGACTATGAAGATATTAGTTTGCATCAGCAAAACACCAGACACTACATCTAAAATTGCCTTCATCGAAGGTAATACAAAGTTCGATAAAAACGGCGTTCAATGGATCATCAATCCATACGACGAGTGGTATGCTTTAGTAAAAGCGATTGAAATGAAAGAGCAAGATCCTGCTGCTACCATTCACCTAGTTACGGTGGGGGAAGCAGATGCTGAACCTATTATTAGAAAAGCATTGGCATTAGGTGGAGACGAAGCCATTCGTATTAATATACAAAGCAATGATTCATTGGTAGTGGCAAGTCAGATTGCTGCAATTGCAAAAGAAGGTGGGTATGATTTAATCCTTACTGGTAAAGAAACCATTGACTATAACAGTGCCTGTATAGGCTCCATGTTGTCTGGCCTATTAGATTTACCATATGTTTCACTTGCCAATCAAATGACATTAAACGGCAATACTGCAACTGTTCAAAGAGAGATAGAAGGTGGAGAAGAAACCTGCGAGGTTGTTCTTCCTGCTATTGTAAGTTGTCAAAAAGGCATGGCAGAACAAAGAATTCCGAATATGCGCGGTATCATGGCTGCAAGAACAAAACCATTGAAAGTGGTTGAACCAATTGCTGTTCAAGCAACCACCTCTATTAAAAATTATGATTTACCTCCTGCAAAATCTGGCGTAAAATTAGTTGCAGCAGACAATGTGGAAGAACTAGTAAGATTATTAAAAGAAGAAGCAAAAGCATTCTAAACAATTCAAATCGAAAAAAAATGGTACTTATATATATTGATCAAGCAGAACAACA
>JBIKJM010000037.1:0-9032 GCA_044360985.1 Sediminibacterium sp.
CCAAAACGAGTTAATAATCTTGTCATAAATAATTGTTTTAAGTTGAATTGTATGGCAAAATACCAAATTGTTAGCAAATCAGAAAAAAATATCAAAATACTGTTAAAGTTTTTATTTTCGTGGAATGAATCCAACTACTATCCCAGGCTTATTAAATACCTATCACGGCAAGGTGAGAGATGTCTATTACATTGAAAATGAACTACTTGTAATGATAGCAAGTGATCGTATCTCTGCTTTTGATGTCATTTTACCTAAACCAATCCCTTATAAAGGACAGGTTTTAAACCAAATTGCTGCCTATATGCTCGATGCGACCAAGGATATTTGTCCAAATTGGCTCATTAGCACCCCTGCCCCAAATGTGGCCATTGGTCAAAAATGTACCCCCTTTAAGATCGAAATGGTCGTAAGAGGCAATTTAGTAGGACATGCTTGGAGAACTTATCAAGCTGGAGGGAGGACACTTTGTGGCGTGACTCTTCCGGAAGGACTAAAAGAAAATGACTATTTCCCAAATCCTATCATCACCCCTTCTACTAAAGCAAGTGAAGGGCATGATGAAGATATTTCAAAGGAAGCCATCATTGCCGAGGGGTTAGCTTCTGCAGAAGATTGGGCCATTTTAGAAAAATATGCCCTAGCCTTATTTGAAAGAGGAAAGGCCATTGCAGCAAAAAGAGGCTTGATTTTAGTAGATACAAAATATGAGTTTGGGAAGATTGGTGATACGATTTATTTAATGGATGAAATTCATACGCCTGATTCATCCAGGTATTTTTATGCAGATGGATTTGAAGCCAGACAAGCCAATCAAGAAAAGCAAAAACAATTAAGCAAGGAATTTGTAAGAGAATGGTTGATTGAAAATAATTTTATGGGCAAGGAAGGACAAACAGTACCAGCTATGTCTGAAGAGTGGATTCAAACAATTTCAAAAAGATATATAGAATTGTATGAACAAATCATTGGAGAAGCTTTTCAACCTGAATCAAAATCTGAAGCTGAGACTTTTCAATTGATTCAAAATGCATTGAATAATTTAGGAATTAAATAAATAAAATCCCGGCCTTGGTTGGGATCTTTTTTATTCATTCATTTATTTTATTTGACTTCAATATCAATCCCGAGTCTTGGTCTTAATCTTTCTTTGGCTTTATTAAATACTTGCATCCCCTTCTTTACCCCTTTTCTTAAAGCTTCTTGATCTTCTATCGGTAAATGATAGACTTCCTTGCACGCAGTGGTGCAACATCCATCAAATGTTTTTGCACAAGCTTCACATTGTATAAAAAGCAAATGACAAGCATCGTTTTTGCAATTGGCATGGGTATCTGCAGGCTTGCCGCACTGGTGACAACTGGCAATGATATCATCTGTAATTTTTTCACCAAGGCGATCATCAAAAACGAAATTTTTACCTTTGAATTTACTCTCTAATCCTGCCGCTTTTATTTCATTGGCATAATGAATGATGCCTCCTTCTAAATGGTATACATTTTTAAATCCTTCGTGTAACATATAAGCACTTGCTTTCTCACAACGTATCCCTCCAGTGCAATACATGATGATATTTTTATCCTTATGCGGCTGCATCATTTCTGCGGCCATTGGCAATTGATCTCTAAATGTATCCGATGGGATTTCAATGGCATTGTCAAAATGCCCAACTTCATATTCATAATGATTGCGCATATCTATCACAATCGTATCAGGCGATGCTAACAATGCATTCATCTTTTCGGCATTCACATACTTGCCTTTGTTCTCCATGCTAAAATTAGGATCCTCAATGCCGTCTGCGACCACTTTATCCCTGACTTTAATTTTTAATACCCAAAAGCTTTTACCATTGTCATTCACCGCCTTGTTCAATCGAATACCTTCGAGTGGTTGAATTGAACAGAGATAGGCATTGAATGCTTCGAATAAATGAGTAGGCACACTAATTTGTGCATTGATCCCTTCGGTAGCAATATAGATACGACCAAAGACCTGCATTGCATTCAATGCTTGGTACATGTCATCTCTAAATTTGGCTGGATCTTGAATTGTAAAATACTGGTAAAAACTAATCGTGGTTCTATCGAAAGCCTCTTCGTATAGTTTTTGTTTCAACTCCTTGTTTGAAACACGGTTGTGTAGCTGTGCCATATGGATTTAATTTAAGCTCAATTACAGATTAAGCAAATTGACCCCAAAGGTAAACTTATTCAGGCTTCCTAACAAAAGATCCAGTTAGGGAAGCAAGTCCTCCTAACAAAGCACCTACTAAGGCAGTCACCGCAATTAAAGCGATGTATGAACCTCCTAATGGAAGGATCTGAGCTACTTTGGTAGATAGAATATGGTTATTTGCTAAGTCAATCCCAAAAGCTAAGCCAGCCCACAATGCACCCACACCAAGTGCACCGGCAATGAAAGATTGTAAAGGCTTAATGGGCAATGCAATGGCAATGATTAAATTAGTTACTACAAAACTCCACCAAGGCAAGTTTCCGTAGATACCGATGGCATAGGTCACTAATGCTACTAATACTATTGAAAGAATAAATTTCATAAGAATGTTTTTAAGTTGATCTTTTAATATTCAGCAACGGATTTTTTAAATTGAATATGCCATTTTGTTCTTTCATGTTGCTTTAATTTTTCTTTAGACAAGAATAGCAATCTATAATATTTACCTGCCGCCCAATAATCAATAAAGCTATCGTAATAAGGACTGCCTGGGTTACCACTCTGTCCTCCTGGGTACAATCCATAAGCTTCAATTTCATCCGTTAAATGCACCACCATTCTCCAACTAGGTCCATTATTTTCTCCAGTGGCATTTATAATATTCATACCTCCTCCAATGGATAAATTCAATCTACTCAGTACTGGTATCTTAGTAAGGTGCAAGACCCTTGTTGCTTTAAATGCTTCCCAGTTTAATTTATTTTCTTTTTCTAATGCAAGACATTTTAAGGTCGCTTTTTCAATTCCAATTCGAACTTGATCTTTCAAGCTTTCCACTTTGTCTTTTGTTCGGATATCATCCGCTACCCTAAAATTAGAATCACGATTCATTTGTTCTAATAAAACAAATGATTCAGGTTTAGTCAATGGAATCAATGAACCCGCTAATTCATCTCCCCAAACTGCGTTCTCCACACTGTCCCAAATTAATTTAAAAATGGTGATACCTTTTTCTGAAGGATCATTGTATAAATTCCATTGCGTCATCATTCCAACCATTCTTTGAGCCTCCGTACTTAATGTATTCATCTCCACAAACTTCATTAAAGCGGGTCTTGCTTGCTGTGCAAATACATTGTAATTATTAGTTTGCAATGCTTGCATATCTTGAGCGGTCAATTGAGACCTTCCAGTTAATTGTTGATTGACGCTGATCCCTCTATATAATGGAAAGGAACTTGCTGTGCCTAGATAATAAGGATAGCTGGCATCGGTAGATTTTTGATTGGCACTACTTACAAAACCACGAGCAGGATTTAAGATCATTGGATTTTCTTGGAAAGGAATGATCCCCTGCCAATCATATGCACTATCTGTTCCAGGCATGATAAAGTCACCTTGTCTATCCCATCTTGCCACAAAATCGCCTTGTTGTTTAATGGCGATATCTCCAGTTTTAGTGGCAACCACAAAATTTTGTCCAGGGCATTTCCATAATTGAATCGCTTTGGAATAATCATCTATATTTTTTGCACGATTTAATTGATAAAATGTTTCTACCCCTGTGGAAGCATTGTGTGCCGTCCACTTCACTGCAAGGTTTCTGCCATTGGATTGTGGATTTTGATAATAAGCATCAAACATCACAGGCCCCCAATGACTCATGGCAATATTTTCAACCACATCTGCACTGTCTTTTACTTTAATCACTTCAACTCTTTTGGTCACCGACTTCCAAGCACCGTTAAACCAATATTCATTTTGTGTGGTATCCTTAAATTTCAATTCATAATAATCCAATACATCGCGTCCAGCATTGGTGACACCCCAGGCTAAACTATCATTGAATCCTATGATCACTGCTGGAGATCCTGGGAAACTTGCGCCGTAGGTACTATGTGTAGGTGTCGTGATTTGAACCTCGTACCATAATGAAGGTAAATTCAAACCCAAGTGTGGATCACTCGCTAAAATGGGTCTGCCTGACTTTGTCATGGTTCCACCAACTGCCCAGTTATTACTTCCATTATTAGGATCTGGTGCTTCCGGTGTTTCAACCAGTTTTGCGATATCTACTTGCTGCGTTTTTTTCAAATAAACCATATCAGATTCCAATGGTTTTATTGGAACAATACTTGGTTCGGCATAAGTGGTTCCTATTGGAATAATTGGATCCAAAGAATCTTGATGATTGGTATACAATTGATCAAATAAATCATAGCCTAGATAATCTCTTGTATTAGTCAACTGCAAATCTGCACTTGCAGACCTTCCAGTCAAATCATAGGACATGAACATTAAAAACAAATAGGTCTTTTTTGGTGTCCAACTTTCTGGCTCAAAATTCATCAACTTATATTCAAAAGGTACATCCTCAGGTGCTAATTGTTTTAAATAAGCATTGACACCAGCAGTGTAGGCATCCACAGTGGCTTTCATCACTGGATTCTTTTCATTGATATAGGCTTCTGTTTGCTCGGCACCATATACCATGCCTAATCTTCTGAAAAAACGATCTATAGATAATTTATCAGCGCCTGCTATTTCGCTCAATCTACCTGCAGCAACTCTCGTTTGAAAGTCCATCTGCCATAGTCTGTATTTTGCATGTAAGTAACCTTGCACATAATAAGCATCTTCATCATTGTCTGCATAAATATGTGGCACTAATCGGTCATCCATATATACATCCACATCTCCTTTCAAATCATTGGCAAGAATGGATGCGTCAAAATTGGTATTGACTTTTTCTGCATTTTTCCAAAACCCATGTTGAGGCGATAAAAAATAGCCCAATCTTGGTGCTTTAGTACCTCCTAATTTTAATTGGATATTGAGTGTAAATACAAGTCCAGCTGTTACAGTCGCTGACACTAAAAATGGTAGGATGCGCATGGCAGTAATTTAGACCTCTAATGTAGCAATTATTTGCTAATGCCGGCCTTAAAAAATGCTAAATGGTCTTGAAGAGATAGGGTTGGATGTGCGGCCATCAATGACTCCGTTTTAAGAATACAAGATTGGAGGAATTTTTGATGTTCAACTGAACCTGTAAAAAAGGGCTTATGGTTCATTGCCAATTGAAGCTCGGCAATTTGTTTCATGATGGCTTGCGTTTTATGGTCCATATAAGTCTCCACCAATTTATCCCAAACATAACCTGATGCTGCAAAATTTGGATGCACTAGGTCTTCTGCGTAGAATCTGTAATCTCTTAAATCATCCATCACATATTCGTATGCAGGAAAATAATCCACCCCATTGCATTGATGCACTAACTCATGTATTGTATGGATTAACACAGCTTTACTACGGTTGTTTTCTATCAAGCCTTCTCTTAAATGTCGAACAGGACTAATGGTAAATGTGATATGCAATTTTGGATTAAAAGCATGCAAACGATTCACCAACTCATATAGATTTTCTAATAAAGTATTTGGCTGCATCAAGGATTTATAAAACCAATTGATTGGTCCTTTATGATTATTGGCGACCACTTGACCATTTCCCAAAGGTGCTTCATTGGTCAAATGGTACAACCATGCAGAACCTAATGTAATCACCAATCGATTCGCTGATTTTAAAAAATCATGTGCAGTTAAAATGGTGCTATTGATATTTTCTAACGCACCCTCCTGCTTGATCGCAGAAAAACGACTATGATGGTGCCAGCTATGCCAAAGTCCATTGTGTTGAAATAAATCATCTACTTGATAGATCCTCTTATCCATGATCTCGGTCAATGTATTTATAACACTAACAGGATTGAATAAGATACCATATGGATTTTCAGACAATTCAAATAAATGTGTCTTAAATTTTGCGCCAATATTTTCCGTGAAACAGGAGCCAATCAACATGAGCTTATCCCCATATGCTATAGTATGGTTAGAGGGCTTTGCGTCTAATGTTAATTTGAATTTCATTTGAACAATCTTTGCTTCATTGATTCGTACAAAACAATACCAGCAGCAACGGATACATTAAATGAATCAAAATTGGTCGCCATCGGAATCTTGAAAAAATAATCTGCAGCTTTGGCCAAATAAGGTTGTACCCCTTTCCCCTCGTCCCCCATAATGATACAACTTGGAATGGTTAAATCCAATTCATGTACATTTTTATCTGCACGCATTTCACTTGTAAAAACTTGAATGCCGTTCATGTGTAAATCATCCACCGCTTTCAATAAACTACTCACGCGAACAACATGTATATGCTCTAATGCACCTGCACTGCTTTTAAATGCTTCTTCATTCAATGCGCCAACACCTTTGTCAGGTATGATCAAAGCTTGTGCACCACAACAATGTATACTTCTACAAATGGCGCCAATATTTCGTACATCGGTGACCCCATCTAACATCATGAATAAAGGAACCTCTCCTTTTGCAACTACAAAGTCAATCACTTCTTGTAAGTCTAAATATTTTACATTGGATATAAATGCAAGCACCCCTTGGTGATTTGCTTTGGTCATCCCATTGAGTTTTTCAATGGGTACTAATTGAACAGGAATGGTATGCATTTTTGCAAATTGCTTTATCTCGTCTAAGCCTTCGCCTTGTGCATTTTTTTGTAATAATATTTTTTCAATATTCGCACCAGCATTCAATGATTCAATGAGTGGTTGACGACCAATAATAAATTTACGTTCCGTGGTAAAACTTGGCCTAGGGCTAAATTTTCTTTGTCCAGTAAATTTTCCGTCTGGCCTGCCAGATCTATCTGGTCGCTCTGACCGAGTCGGTCTGTTGTTTCTTTCCTGCATGGGTCAAAGTTATGGATTAAAATAAAAATCCCGTCCCAATTTGTGTCGAGACGGGATCTTCATTCAATCAATGATTTATTTTAAACCAAAGGCTTTTTTAACCTTGGCAACATAATCTAATTTCTCCCATGTGAATAACTCCACTTTCATCACCTTCTTTTTACCATCTGGAGTTGTGAATGTCTTAGTCACTGTCTCATTCTTACGACCCATATGGCCATAAGCTGCAGTCTCACTGTACATTGGAGTTCTTAACTTTAATCTTTGCTCGATAAAGTAAGGGCGCATATCAAAAATACCTTCTACTAACTTACCAATTTGGCCATCGGTCATTTTTACTTTAGCAGTGCCATAAGTATTTACGTTGATAGATGTTGGTTTAGCCACACCAATCGCGTAAGACACCTGTACCAACACTTCTGAAGCCACACCAGCAGCCACTAAGTTCTTAGCAATATGACGCGTTGCATAAGCAGCAGAACGGTCTACCTTACTTGGATCCTTGCCAGAGAAGGCACCACCACCGTGTGCACCTTTTCCACCGTAAGTGTCAACGATGATCTTACGACCAGTCAAACCAGTGTCACCATGTGGTCCACCAATGACAAACTTACCAGTTGGGTTAATATGGTATTTAATATCCTTGTTAAATAACTTTGCGTATTTCTTGTACTTCGCTTGTACTCTTGGAATCAAAATTTCAATAATATCCTTTTTGATTTTAGCTAACATCTTAGCTTCACCATCAAAATCATCGTGTTGAGTAGAAACTACAATCGCGTCAATTCTTACTGGCTCGTTTTTGTCGTTGTATTCTAATGTTACTTGAGATTTTGCATCAGGACGTAAATATTTAATTGCTTTGTGCTCTCTTCTTAATGCAGCTAATTCAATTAAAATTTTGTGCGCTAAGTCCAAAGCCAATGGCATTAAGTCTTCTGTTTCATTTGTTGCATAACCAAACATCATCCCTTGGTCACCAGCACCTTGTTCTTCCTTCTTCTTTTTATCAACACCTTGGTTGATATCAGCAGATTGTTCGTGGATCGCAGATAATACACCACAGCTATCCGCTTCAAACATATATTCACTCTTTGTGTAACCAATTTTCTTGATCACATCACGTGCAATGGTTTGTACGTCTAAATAAGCTTTAGATTTTACCTCACCAGCCAAGATCACCTGACCTGTAGTTACTAAAGTTTCGCAAGCCACTTTTGATTGTGGATCAAATGCTAAAAAGTTATCGATCAATGCGTCAGAAATCTGATCCGCTATTTTGTCTGGGTGTCCTTCAGAAACACTTTCTGAGGTAAATAAATAAGGCATATTGTTTTATTTAGATGTTTTTTATAAAGGGCAAATATATTAAATAATCTTAATTTTTATAGATCGGATTCTAGATTCGTATAATAAATACGTAACCTCATTCTAAACTTAGAATGTGATCCTCCACCCAATCTTACGCGACCTATAGCAGGTTGGTTACCCAAAGAGGTAGATAAATATTCTGTGGATTGGATTTTATTGTATGGATAAGGCTGTACGAATGTGATTGAATCATTCACTGGTGCATACAATCTAAAATCAAATGATTTTTCTTGTCTTGAAATCAACCCCTGAACATATCTACTTACATTAAAATTATAAGTGGCTACATTGCTATAACCATTCAGAGATTTTGAAATTTTTTGTCCACCAAATTGTGATAAAAACTGTGGGTTGGATTGCCCTAAATAATCATTTGGCACAGTCCTTAATTGCTTAGTTGCTGTATCATACACGCCTAAGAATAAATAATTAGGCGCGGTCATATAACTATCTATTGTAGACAAGCGTGCATCATCTGGCACCTGCTCTGCAATTAATTCAGCCCTATGTATGATCTTATTACCAAAAGTTTTTAATCCAGGTACTTTAATTTTTACCATTGTCCCAGGACTAGTCTGTACATAAACCAATGAATCTTTTGCGAATCCATTTAGATGACTTGCAATTTCTGAAGCAGCTCTGTTTCTTTGGATAAAGTTTGCATTTTGTGGAGCAAAGTAATTGAACCTAAAATAGGTAACTAATGTGTCTC
>JBIKJM010000038.1:0-9030 GCA_044360985.1 Sediminibacterium sp.
AAATGCGACACAAAGTGGTGTCACACCAATGGCCTATCATTTTTTAAAGCCAATGTTAGTCACCAATGTAGGTGGTTTAGCAGATACAGTACCTCATGATAAAGTTGGATTGGTCGTTGAGCCTACTCCAAAAGCTATTGCAGAAGGTATTCTTCAATTATACGAAAGAGGTACAGCACATTTTATGCCTCATTTAATATCAGAAAAGAAAAAATATAGTTGGGAACAAATGAGACAATCTTTTTTAACTTTGTACCAGCAAGTATAATCTCTAAAATCAAACGCTATGTCAAGAACACAAATACAATCCATCATTGAAGGTTCTATTCAAGTAAAGCAAGCTTTATTGAAGGACGAACAATTGATGTTAGAAATTGAGAAGACTGTACAGGCTATTACCCATGCTTTTAAAAATGGAAACGCTGTGTACTTTGCCGGTAATGGTGGAAGTGCAGCAGATGCGCAACATTTAGCCGCAGAATTTTCTGGTCGTTTTTACAAAGACAGAAAAGCACTTCCTTCTGACGCCTTACATTGCAATAGTTCCTATTTAACAGCAGTGGCCAATGATTATAGCTTTGATGTGATTTATGCAAGATTATTAGAAGGTCTTGCTAAGCCAGGAGATGTCTTGGTGGGTATTAGTACTTCTGGTAATTCTGGAAATATTATTAAAGCATTTGAAATGGCAAAATCAATTGGTGTTGTCACTGTTGGATTCACAGGAGCTACTGGAGGAAAGATGAAAACCTTGAGTGATTTTTTAATTAATATCCCTTCAACAACGACACCAAGAATTCAGGAGTCACATATTTTAGTAGGACATATCATTTGTGAATTGGTTGAAGAGAATATTTTTGGTAAATAGATGTTGGACAATTTACATATCACTGAAGATTGGACTTTATTTTTAGACCGAGATGGCGTGATCAATCATGAAAAAAAAGGGGACTATATTCGGAATTGGTCTGAATTTAAATTTTATACAGAAAGCTTAGCTGCGTTACCCCTACTTGCACAAAAATTTTCGAGAATTATTATCACAACCAATCAAAAAGGGATTGGTAAAGGATGGATGACCGATGCCGATTTAGCATTGATACATGATAATATGACACAGTACATTATTAAATTGGGGGGAAGAATAGACGCTATATTCTATTGTTCGGATTTAGATAATGGATCATTCAACAGAAAACCACAACCTGGTATGGCTTTTCAAGCCAAGGAGCAATTCCCTTCAATTGATTTTTCAAAGTCTATTATGGTGGGCAATAGAATGTCTGATATGGAGTTTGGACGTAATGCGGGAATGCATACGGTCTACTTAGCAACCACTCATCCCGAAGCGCCTTTTCCAGATAATAAAATAGATGATCGTTTTGATCATCTATTCCAGTTTGCAGAAGCAATATAAAGTTTAATCTAATTTCAAAACCGCTAAGAAAGCTTCCTGTGGAATTTCCACATTGCCTATTTGACGCATTCTCTTTTTACCTTCTTTTTGCTTCTCTAATAATTTACGTTTACGGCTAATATCACCTCCATAACATTTTGCTGTTACATCTTTTCGCATAGCAGATATATTTTCTCTTGCAACTACTTTGGCTCCGATAGCAGCTTGTATCGCAATTTGAAATTGTTGCTTCGTCAATAAATCTTTTAATTTCTCACAAAGCTTACGACCAAACTCTGCTGATTTACCTCTGTGAATTAAAGCACTCAAGGCATCCACTTTTTCATTGTTCAATAAGATATCCATCTTAACAATATCTGCATCTCTAAATCCAATTTGCGTATAATCAAAAGAAGCATAACCTCTTGTTTGACTCTTTAATTTATCATAGAAATCAAATACAATCTCTGTCAAAGGCATTTCAAAAATCAATTCTACCCTAGTTGGTGTTAGATAACTCTGATTAATCAACATCCCTCTTTTGCCTAAACATAAAGTGATGATATTCCCGATATAGTCTGGGGTAGTAATGATTTGTGCTCTAATAAATGGTTCTTCGATACGCTTGATCTTTACAGGATCTGGCATCTCTGTTGGATTATTAACAATGATCTTTTCGTCTCTTGTGGTATATGCAATAAAACTTACGTTAGGCACAGTCGTAATGACCGTTTGATTGAACTCACGTTCTAAACGTTCTTGTACAATCTCCATATGCAATAGTCCAAGGAAACCACAACGGAATCCAAAACCTAAAGCTTGAGATGTTTCTAATTCAAAAGTTAAAGAAGCGTCATTCAATTGTAATTTATCCATGCATTCTCTCAACTCCTCAAATTCATCTGTGTTGACTGGATAGATACCAGAGAAGACCATTGGTTTTACTTCTTCAAAACCATGAATCATTGGGCCAGGATTATTTGCCAAAGTGATAGTATCTCCAACTTTAACTTCCTTAGCCACTTTAATGCCAGTAATAATATAGCCCACATCTCCTGCCCTTACTTCGGCTTTTGGTGTCATTGCTAATTTTAAAACCCCTACTTCGTCGGCAATATATTCTCTACCAGATGCAACAAATTTGATTTTATCGTTCTTTTTCAAGACCCCATTCATAATTCTATAGTAAACAATGATCCCTCTAAAATTATTAAATACGCTATCAAAAATCAAGGCTTGTAATGGGGCTTCTGTATCACCCTTTGGTGCAGGAATTCTTTCCACAATGGCTTGTAAAATTTCTTCGATACCAATACCTGAACGTCCACTTGCCAATAATATATCTTCTTGTTTACATCCAATCAAATCAATAATTTGATCTGTCACTTCTGGAATCTTAGCGCCATCCATGTCGATCTTATTGATCACTGGAATGATTTCTAAATTATTGTCTAATGCTAAATATAAATTACTAATAGTTTGTGCTTGTATCCCCTGTGATGCGTCTACTAATAATAAAGCACCTTCACAAGCTGCTAATGCACGACTCACTTCATAGCTAAAGTCAACGTGTCCTGGAGTGTCAATTAAATTTAAAGTATAAGTCTCTCCTTTATGGATATAATTGATCTGGATTGCGTGGCTCTTAATGGTAATACCTTTCTCTCGCTCTAAATCCATATCATCCAATACCTGATTCATCATCTCACGTTCTGTAATAGTCTTGGTGTGTTCTAATAAACGATCTGCCAAGGTACTCTTACCGTGATCAATATGGGCGATGATACAAAAATTTCTTATGTTCTTCATGTAATAATTAGGGTGCTGTTTTACGATTTAAGTGCGTTGATGATAGCTGCAAATTCAGTTGAAATTAACGAAGCGCCACCTACTAGTCCGCCATCTACATCTGGTTGAGAAAATATTTCTTTTGCATTGGCAGCTTTTACACTCCCACCATATAAAATTGAAATCTGATCTGCAATGTTTTGTCCATATTGAGCAGCAAATACAGACCTTATATAGGCATGAATTTCTTGGGCTTGCGCACTAGTTGCAGTTTTCCCTGTTCCGATGGCCCAAATTGGTTCATAGGCAATCACCACATTTATAATTTGTTCAGCGGATAATTGAAATAAGGCATTCTTTAATTGTGCTTCTACAAAACTATTCTGTGTGCCTGCTTCTCTAATTTCTAGTGGCTCACCACAACAGAAAATTGGAGTGCTTCCAATGCCTAAAACAGCTTCTGTTTTTTCTGCTAATAAAGTATCTGACTCATTAAAATATTCACGTCTTTCGGAATGTCCTAGTACAATATAATTCACTCCTACAGACTTATACATGGATGCAGCAATTTCACCTGTGTAAGCACCGCTTGCTTTTTGATGACAATTTTGAGCAGCAACAAACATCTGTTTTTTACCTGCCAATTTTTGAATTGCTAAAGGAATATAAATAGCTGGGACAGCAAAAATTGCGGATTGATTTTCGGCTAAATTTAATTCAGTAGCTAACAATTGGTCTAATAAGCTTTCAGCCTCATTCTGGCTTAAATTCATTTTCCAGTTTGCTGCAGCTATTTGTTTTCTCATAATAATCATTTTCAAGGCACAAAGGTAACTAAAAAATAGCGCTATTCCATATGAAACAAGGCAGTTAAGACCTCCTTTTCGGCATCTGATATTTGGAATCCCTTCATTTTTTTCCAATTTTGTATGTCTTCTATTGCTTTCTCCAAAATATAGCCTTTTGTAATACCCCAACTAAAATTTGGAATCATTTTTGGAAGCAACCCGTTGCCATAAATATTTGCCGAAGCGCCAATATAAGATCCAGTATTGATACTTGATTGTATTGCAAACCTGGTATAATCACCCACTAACATCCCCATTTTATTACCTATTGTATCCCATGATTTTTGGTATTGATTCCATATTTCTATTGGTCCTGCAGTATTTTTTACATTGCTATTACTCGTACCCGCACCAAGATTACACCATTGTCCAATAATACTATCTCCCAAATAACCTTCGTGTGCCTTATTAGAGTAGCCCATTAGTATACTATTTTTTATCTCCCCTCCAATAGTACAGAATGGACCAACTGAAGTAGCACCATAAATACATGCATTCATTTTAACCACTGATTTTTCTCCCAAAACAAAAGGGCCTCTGATGGCAGCACCTTCCATTAACATTGCATTTTTTCCTATATAAATTGGACCTTCTGTGGCATTTAAACTTACCCCCGACAAAGAAGCGCCTTCTGCAATAAAAATATTTTCGGGACAAATTAAGCGATTAGATGCATCCACAACAATTGAAGTTTGATTTGCAATCACTTGATTAAAATCAAGTTGAATCATTGCTGCATGTATTTGTAAAAGATGGATTGGGTTTTTAATAAATTTAGCAGGTATTGTTGTCTTTAAATTAGGGTCTCCTAATAAGATTTTACCTATTGCTCTTTCTTTAGAATTGGAAGCGATCCATTTTCCATCCTTATCCAATAAACTTTCTCCTTCTTTTAAATTTAAAATGGCGTTTTTAATAGCTACATCTGGTAAACAAGTGGAGTTAATATACATCACAGCATCCTCATTATCTAAAAAAGGTGATGCATATAAACTCTGTAAATAAGGACTAGTAAAAACCTGACATTCGGAATTTAAATGAGTTTCCCAGCGCTCTTTTATGGTAAAAATACCCACCCTTATTTCTGTCAAACTTCTAGTCAAGCTAAAAGGGTAAAAATGTACCAAATCTGGTAGGTCAACTAAGACAAATTGCATAAAGGATGATTTAGTAACAAAAATACGTTAAAGTCAAAATCAAAACAGATAAGTTCCTAACGCATGTTAATTTAATGCTTATTTTTGTGTTCTAATAATTACACTATGCAACTAGGTTATTTTAATTATCCGTTACCAGTAAACGAGCCTGTTTTGAATTATGCACCAGGTTCTCCAGAAAGAAAAGCTTTAAAAGCAGCATTGGCTTCTTTAAAGAAAAAGACTTTGGACATACCCATGTATATCAATGGTAAAGCAGTGAGAACAGGCAAAACAATGTCTATTCACCCACCACATGAAACCAAGCATGTACTTGGGCATTTCCATATTGGAACTAAAGAGCATGTAGAAAAAGCGATTGAATCTGCTTTAAAAGTGCGTGAGCAATGGTCAAATATGACCTGGGAGACTAGAGCAAATATCTTTTTAAAAGCGGCAGAATTATTGGCTACAAAATATAGGTTCGAAATGAACGCCTCTACCATGTTAGGGCAAAGTAAAAATGCCTATCAAGCTGAGATTGATGCTGCATGTGAGTTAATTGATTTCCTAAGATTCAATGTGCATTTTTTAAGTCAAATCTATCAACAACAACCTATCTCTTCGCCTGGAATACACAACAGAATGGAATGGAGAGGTTTAGAAGGATTTGTATTGGCTGTTACACCATTTAATTTTACAGCCATTGGTGGTAATTTGCCAGCTTCTACTGCCATGTGTGGAAATGTAGTGGTATGGAAACCCGCCAATACACAGATCTATTCTGCTCAATTGTTTATGCGTATTTTAAAGGAAGCTGGATTACCAGATGGGGTTATCAATATAGTTTATACAAGTGGCCCTACTGTGGGTGATGTTTGCTTTAAGCATCCAGACTTTGCAGGAGTGCACTTTACAGGATCAACTGGTGTATTTAATCATATGTGGAAGCAGATTGGAGAAAATATTCCAAACTATAAATCTTATCCAAGAATTGTAGGCGAAACAGGTGGTAAAGATTTTGTCATGGTGCATCCAACTGCGGATGTAGATACAGTAGTGACAGCACTTGCAAGAGGTGCATTTGAATACCAAGGTCAAAAATGCTCTGCTGCTTCTAGAGTTTATTTACCAAGTAATATAGCAGCAGCTGTAAAAGCAAAATTGGTTAAGACAGTTCAAACCATGAAAATGGGTTCTGTTGAAGATTTTAGCAATTTTGTGAACGCAGTGATTGATGAAAAGTCATTCAACAATATCTCAAAATTCATTGCAGCTGTGAAGAAAGACAAGCAATCAAAGATTTTAGTTGGAGGCAACTTAAACAAATCAAATGGTTGGTTTGTTGAGCCAACTGTGATTGATACTAAGAACGCAAAATCCCTTACGATGTGTGAAGAGATATTTGGGCCAGTATTGACTATTTACACTTACCCTGCTGCTCAATTCGAGAAGACCTTGAAATTATTGGATAGTACCTCGAAATATGCTTTAACAGGCTCAATAATTTCTCAAGATAGAGCTTCTATCGAATTGGCTACCAATGTTTTACGTCATTCAGCTGGTAATTTTTATATCAATGATAAGCCTACTGGAGCTGTAGTTGGACAACAACCATTTGGTGGTGCAAGAGGATCTGGTACAAATGACAAAGCTGGAAGTGCTTTAAATTTATACCGATGGTTAAGTGCTAGAACAATTAAAGAAACTTTTAACCCTCCTACCGATTACAAGTATCCATTTTTAAACGAAGCATAAGGCCAAATTATAGTCTTAAAATACTATATTTGCTACTCAAAAAATAAGGACTGTGGCGCAAAAATTTTCTAAAGAAACCTATCTATATTGGTACGAATTGATGCAATTAATACGTCAATTTGAATCGAAATCAGAGGAAATGTATAAAATGGCGGGTAAAATCCGTGGTTTTTTTCACGTTTACAATGGCCAGGAAGCAATTGCTGCAGGTTGTATGACTGCCACCAATCATGAAGATCCATTTATCACCGGTTACCGCGACCACGGTTTAGCACTTGCTAAAGGGATGAGTCCCAATGCTGCGATGGCCGAATTATATGGTAAAGCAACAGGATGTTCTAAGGGTAAAGGTGGTAGTATGCACCTTTTTGATAAAGCAAACTACTTTTTTGGTGGACATGGTATTGTAGGTGCTCAAATTGGTACAGGTGCTGGCTTGGCATTTGCAGAACAATATAGAGGGTCTAAAAATGTGGTATTGTGTTTCTTTGGAGACGGAGCCGCAAGACAAGGTATGTTACACGAAGTATTCAACCTTGCCATGTTATGGAAATTACCTGTAGTTTTTATCTGTGAAAACAATAACTACGCCATGGGTACTTCTATTGAAAGAACAAGTAATGTCATTGATATTTATAAATTAGCGGACGCATATGAAATGCCTTCTGATAAATTAGATGGTATGACACCAGAAATAGTGCACGAAGGTGTTGCTAGAGCAGTTAAGCGTGCTAGAGATGGCGAAGGGCCAACTTTATTAGAGATGAAAACTTATCGTTACAGAGGTCACTCTGTGTCTGATCCACAAAAATACAGATCCAAGGACGAGGTAGAAGAATACAAAGATCAAGATCCAATTATCAAAGTCAGAAAGACCATTTTAGATAATAATTTTGCTACAGAAGCAGCTTTGCAAGAGATTGATGAAAAAATCATTGGTATTGTGGAAGCCTCTGTAAAATTTGCCGAGGATAGTCCTTGGCCAGATGATAGTGAAGTATTGAAGGATGTATATATTGATCAGAATTATCCATTTATTGTAGACTAATTATTTTAACAAACCTATATGAGCGAAGAACAACAAGAACAAGCACCAGTTGCTTTAAAAAACAAACAACTAATCATTTATTTATTTGCTGGAGCAATCATTGCTGTTGCAGGTTTTTTTGGCTATACTGAATTATACCAAAAACCTTTAGAAGCAAAAGCGGCAGATGCAATGTATGTTGCAGAAAAATATTTTGCCAATGATTCTTCTGAGTTGGTATTAAAAGGTGATGGCACAAGCAAAGGTGTTTTATTCATCATCAAAGAATTCAGTGGTACAAAAGCGGCAAATCTTGCAAAATATTATGCAGGTATGAGCTACTACAGACTTAAGGATTACAATAAAGCAATTGAGTACTTAAAAGATTTTTCAACGAATGCGAAGCAAGTACAAGCGGTTGCCTATGGTTCTATTGGTGATGCTTATTCTGAAATAAAGAAAAATGATGAAGCAATAGAATATTATAAAAAAGCTGGAACACATTTTCCAGAGGATGAAGCCATTTCATCTGAATATTTATTCCGTGCTGCTTCATTCTTAGAATTAAACGGCAAAAACGATGCAGCTTTAGAAATCTATAAGCAAATCAAGCAAAACTATCCAAAATCTGAAAAAGGATTTAGTATTGATAAATATATCTCCAGACTTCAAGTTCAACCTTAATTTGTAGGGTACAATATTTAAAAGGCATTCTTTCTTAAAAGGATGCCTTTTTATTTTATTGGATAGAAAACCTTAATTTAGACTATGAAAGTTCAACTCTTTATTCCATGTTTTATAGATCAATTGTACCCTCAGGTTGCTTTTAATACGGTTAAAGTATTAGAAAAAGCGGGATGTACAGTGGCGTATAATACACAACAAACATGTTGTGGACAACCCGCTTTCAATGCAGGTTTTTGGGGTGAATCAAAAGATGTTTGTACAAAATTCGTACAAGATTTTGATGGTGCTGATTATATTGTAAGTCCAAGTGCAAGTTGCGCTGGATTTATTAGAAATAATTATGGTAAACTTTTCGAAAACAATGCTTTTCAAAGTCCAGCTAAAAAAGTG
>JBIKJM010000210.1:0-2754 GCA_044360985.1 Sediminibacterium sp.
TTACTTGGTTGGTCGTTTTATTCTTGGGTGAGATGTTGACTGCTACTGCGATGGGCTATTTTGAAGGAGAGATTGCCAAAGTAATTGTGTTGACTACATTCATCCCATTAATTTTATCAAGCGGTGGAAATACTGGTTCGCAAGCTTCTACTTTAATTATACAAGCCATGTCGGTTGGTGAAATTACGATTGAAGATTGGTGGAAAATTTTAAAAAGAGAAATTGTAAGTGGCTTATTACTAGGTTTAGTTTTAGGTGTGATTGGATTCTTTAGAGTGATGGTATGGCATTACATAGCTCCAGGATTTTATGGAGAGCATTGGATCTTAATTGCGAGTACCATTGGATTAACCTTAGTGGGTGTCGTTATTTGGGGAACAATCACTGGATCGATGCTGCCAATGGTTTTAAAAAGACTAGGTGCGGATCCTGCTGTATCTTCTGCCCCATTTGTTGCCACTTTGGTGGATGTAACCGCGATCCTTATTTATTTTGGTCTAGCATTTTTATTCTTGCAAGGAACCCTTCTTTAATTTTTGGCCATTCATTTTTTAGCATACTCAATACAATAGAGTCTCGTCTTGTGCCATCACCTGTTGGAAGATGATTGCGCAATATCCCTTCTACAGTGCATCCAATTTTTTGCATCGCTGCAATGCTTCTCTTATTTCTGTTATCTGCGCGAAATTCTATACGCTCAAAGCCGATTGTTTCAAAAGCAAATTGTAAGAGTAAAAATTTACAGTGTTCATTCAATCCAGTCCCCCAAGCGCTTTCGCTATACCATGTATACCCAAATTGCGTACTGCTATTATTTAATTGTATATCGTAGAATCTTGTACTCCCTACATATTTATTTTGTAGTTTATCAAAAACAATAAATGGATACGCAGTTTTTAATTGCCTAGCTTCAACAGCAGTCGCCATATATTGTTCAAATTCTTGTTCTGTTGTGATTGGCGTTAATGCGTATTTCCAAAGTGTTGGTTCGTCCTTTATATAGGAGGATAGGTTTTCTACATCATCTTGCACCAAAGGACGCAATAATACGCGTTCATTTTCTAAAATAAAGTCTGTACTGGTGTCAAAAACTAATTTGGGATGCATACATTAAAATATTAATGTTTAATTTTGCTTAAATTATTGAATAAAGTTCAAATCATCAAAATATGTGTGGAATCGTAGGTTATATTGGTCATAGAGAAGCATACCCAATTGTATTGAAAGGATTAAAGCGATTAGAATATCGTGGCTATGATAGTACTGGAGTTGCAATCATTCAAGATGGCAGTTTACAAGTGCATAAAAAAAAGGGCAAGGTGGCTGAATTAGAAGAAGCAGTTGTAGGCAAAAATATGCATTCAAATATTTGCATTGGGCACACCCGTTGGGCTACACACGGCGAACCATCTGACCGCAATGCACATCCGCACTTATCTAACAATGGCAGATTGGCCATGTTGCACAATGGAATTATCGAGAACTATACACAAATTAAAACAGAACTACTTTCTAAAGGTTATACTTTTAAAAGTGATACCGATACCGAAGTATTATTGAATTTCATTCAAGACATCCAAGACAATAACAATAGTAATTTAGAAGAGGCTTTGCGTATTGCTTTAAAAAGAATCGTAGGTGCTTATTGCATCTTATTAATAGACCAAGAAGATCCTGAAACCATCATTGCTGCGCGTAAAGGAAGCCCTTTGGTGATTGGTATTGGGAAAGACGAACACTTTTTAGCGAGTGACGCCTCTCCTATTATTGAATACACCAAGGAAGTTGTGTATGTGAATGATTATGAAATTGCGATTGTAAAGAAGGATGAATTGATTTTGAAAAATTTAGGCAACGAAAAGCAAACGCCATTTATACAAAAACTAGACATGGAATTAGCGGCTATCGAAAAAGGCGGCTATGACCATTTTATGTTGAAGGAAATTTTTGAACAGCCTGCCACTATTTTTGACTGCTTAAGAGGTAGACTATTACAAGAGGAAAAGCAAATTGTGATGGCTGGCGTAGACAACCATTTAGAAGCATTGACAAAAGCGTCGAGAATTATGATTGTCGCATGCGGAACAAGTTGGCATGCTGGCTTGGTAGCAGAATATATGATTGAAGAATTATGTCGTATCCCTGTAGAAGTAGAATACGCATCAGAATTTAGATACCGTAACCCAGTCATTCATCCTGGTGATGTGATTATAGCCATCTCTCAAAGTGGTGAAACTGCCGATACTTTGGTAGCATTAGAAAGCGCGAAAGAGAAAGGTGCTTTTATATTTGGTGTGGTAAATGCAGTGGGAAGTAGTATCGCAAGATTGAGTCATGCAGGTGCTTATACCCATGCAGGTCCTGAAATAGGAGTTGCAAGTACCAAAGCATTTACAGGACAATTAGCTGTGCTAACTATGATGGCATTAAAGATTGCAAAAGCAAAAGGCAGTATTTCTGATGAACGCTATGAACACTTAATCAATGAATTGGCTTCTGTTCCAGAAAAAGTAAAAACAATTTTAGCTGATACCAAAAAAATTGAAGCAATTGCACAACAATTTAAAGGCGCTAAGGATTTTTTATATTTAGGTAGAGGCTTTAATTTTCCAATTGCATTAGAAGGCGCATTGAAATTAAAAGAGATCACTTACATCCATGCTGAAGGTTACCCAGCAGCAGAAATGAAACACGGACCAATTGCCTTAGTGGACGAAAACTTACCTGTTGTTTTTGTAGCAACTAAAGATATGT
>JBIKJM010000039.1:0-8995 GCA_044360985.1 Sediminibacterium sp.
ATTAATACGTTATTCATTACTAGTTAAAATTTAAATTATGTCAGTACACGAAATAGACTATCAAATTTTTGGCGAAGAAATGCAATACGTTTCTGTGGAATTAGATCCTCAAGAAACCGCTATCGCAGAACCTGGTGCTTTTATGATGATGGAAGATGGGATTCAAATGGAAACCATTTTTGGAGATGGCACACAACAAGACAGTAGTATTTTAAATAAATTATTCCAAGCCGGTAAACGCGCTTTGGTGGGGGAGAGCTTGTTCATGACAGCTTACACCAATACACAATATGGGAAAAAGAAAGTAAGTTTTGCCTCTCCTTATCCTGGAAAAATTATTCCAATGTTCCTGCCGAATCTTGGCGGTAAAGTAATTTGTCAGAAAGATGCTTTCTTATGTGCTGCAAAAGGCGTGAGTATAGGTATTGAGTTCCAACGCAAATTAGGCACAGGCTTATTTGGTGGAGAAGGATTCATTATGGAAAAACTAGAAGGCGACGGTATGGCTTTTTTACATGCTTGTGGTCACGTGATTGAAAAAGATTTACAACCTGGTGAAGTATTAAAAGTTGACACAGGATGTATCGTTGGTTTTACATCGAACGTAAATTATGATATTCAGTTTGTTGGTGGCATTAAAAACACATTATTTGGTGGAGAAGGTTTGTTTTTTGCTACGCTCACTGGACCAGGTAAAGTTTGGATACAAACCTTGCCTATCAGCCGTCTAGCGGGACGCATCTTGGCTTATGGAACCTATAAGCGTAAGGAAGAAGGCAGTATCCTTGGAGGCATAGGAAATATCCTTGACGGAGACGGATGGAAGTAAAAAAATAAGCCATAAAAAAAAGAGGCGCCACTTACGTGGTGCCTCTTTTTTTTATCGATAATTATATTATTCCTTATAAATACTATTGCTTTATAAATGAATAAGTATAATATCCGGCATTACTTAAATATAATTCTACTTTATAAGTACCTGCGGCTAAATTTATATTATCAGCTCCAAATTCTAATACACCATCGCCATCTGGGTCACCTAAATTGATATCCCAACTACTGTTTGCTCTGAATTTTAGTGGACCTGCAGCGGCTAATACCAATGTTCCAGACCACTTTCCGTCTGCAAATGTTAACTGCGTATCTGGACTGCCTCCCCATCCACTAAACGCACCAACAATACCCCAACTTGTTATTCTTGTAGCAGAATAGTCGTTATTAACGGTGTTCGCATTAATCAAATAATGACCAGCAGAAGTAACAGTTAAGTCGCCCCCAGTTGAACTAATTTTTCCTGCGACACCTGCACCATAATTGGTACCATCCCAATTTGGTTGGGTGGTTAATTTAAATTTGGATCCTGCATTAAAGAAAACAAAACCATTATACTTACCATCTTTAGCTGGAGAAGCCAATGATGGTGCTTTATCAGGTGCCCAACCTTGGTATTCACCTGGTACATATAAAAATGCATAATTTTTGTCAAAAGTCACTGTAAATTTACCAGCTTGGAAATCAAATGTAATGTCATAGAAGCCTGTTACAGCTGGTCCAGGGAAATTTTGATCTAATTTAAATCCAAAATCACCGCCTTTCTCTAAACCAAATTTAGTGTTATCCGCAACAGAATATTTGGTATCCCAACTGCCATTCACTGGCAAAGCTAAGTATTGCTTACCTCCAATTAAATAGAATTTACCTCGATATGTAACAGAATCTACTCTTGTAAATTGTTGTGTTAGGGCCGGTACTGGGTTACTCCAACCACCTGCAGTTGCATCACCAACTAAGAATAAAGTCTTAGAAGCTGGTGGTGTCACTCTTGGTGGCACCACATATGGAGTCACAGTTAATGTCAATACATTTGATGCAAGTTGTTCATTGTTGTTTGCATAAGAAGAAACTAAACGAACATCCACTTTATACGCTGTATTGTATTTGAATCCCATATTCAATAGAATTGCATTTAATTCTTTTGCAAGCATTGAATGACTTGACTTATTTGTTAATACAACTGAAGCTGCTTTTGAGAAGTTACGTCCACTTGAGTCAATTTGTATTACATATTTAACTGTGCTAGAATCAGTAGCATATTGTGGATTAGTCCAATTAAAGGTTACCACAGGAGTTAGCGAATCTGTAACTTTTGGTGCTATAGTAGTTGCAGATGCCTGCAATTTAGCAGCAACTCCACTTTTATAAACTACTAATGGTTCTACTTTCTCACATGCCAATAACACGAATGCCATTAGTGATGTGAAGAGTAAGGTTTTTATTATATATTTCATTTGTTAGTTTTTTAATTAAAGTTTTGAAATAGTATATTTTCCAGTTTGGAAATCAACACTGATTTTGTAGTTGCCACTCACAGCAGGTGCAGGTATATCTTTTCCGCCTGAAGTAAAATATGCAAAATCTAATCCAACATCTAATCCATTATTTGAATCATCTACTACTGCATATTTTTTACCCCAGTCACCATTATTTACCAAGAATATGAATTTTTCGCCTCCCGTCAATCTTATTGTAATTTCATATAATGTATTAGATATTTTAGTGAATTGTTGGGATGGAACAGGCACTGGATTATTCCAACCACCTGGCGTTGCACTACCTACAATAAACAAACTATTGCTTTCTGGAAGTCTTACTTTTGGTGGAGGTGCATAAGGTAATACCTTAAATACCAATTTATTTGAAGCTAAATTAGTAATAGTAGCTTTACTTCCTAAATTAGCAACTATGCGCATTTCTAATTGAGCAACACTGCCCGTTTTCAATTTTAATTCAGAAATTAAAATATTAAACGCTTTTTGAGTATAGCTTAAAGTTAGATCTTGGCTAATAGAAACTGATATTTTATTTTTACCATTGAAATTTGCACCTGCAGTGTCAATCTCTAAACTGTAAGAAACGTTATGAGAACTTACACCAGATGCAAATTGATAATTCGGATTAGACCAGCTAAATGTTACGGCGTTATCGTTTTCGGTATTAAAATTTAATCCGATACTATCTTTTACAGATGCAACAAATACTGGAGTAGTTCCACTTACAAAAGTATCTTTTGCTTCATCCTTTTCACAGGAAACAAAAAATACTATCGCAATGCTTAAGTAGATTAATGATTGAATAATTTTTTTCATATAATTAATTTTAGTCTTTTAACAATGGTATTAATACCCTGTATTTTGTTTAAGATTTGTATTGGAAGAGATATCTGCAGAAGGTATTGGATACAATTTTCTCCATGCATCAACATTTGTTCCACTTTTTACACCACCTTTCCAAGGCCATAAATAAGTTGACTCAACAAATCTATTGTATCTAATTAAGTCAGTTCTTCTAAAACCTTCCCAATATAATTCTCTGCTACGCTCATCTAAAATAAAATCAGTAGTTAATTGCGATGCGGTAATATTACCAGAAGTATTACCATATGCTCTTGCACGGATTTTATTGATATAATCTAATGCAGTTGTTGGATCACCATTACTAGGTTTTCTTGTAACAGCTTCTGCATAAATCAAGTACATTTCACTTAATCTAAAAATAGGAAAGTCAATATCAGTATGATCTAAATTTGACCCTGGTGAACCGTTTGCTTTAATATTTTTAAATTTAGTAATTGTATACCCATCTGTAAACTTAGTTAAGTCATTGATTTCAGCAGATTGTCCCGCAGTATAAATTTGAGCACGCTTATCAGTTGCACCAGTAATATCAGTAAATTTATCAGAGAAGGCCTTCGTTGTTCTTGTGCCAACCCATCCACCCGTCACACCAAAATCAGCTGCAGTCATAGAGCCGCCAATCGCAGCACGCGTTAAGAAAGTTGTTCCGCCATAGCTTTGTGTTTTAAGGCCATCAAAGTTGATTGTTAAAATAAACTCTGAATTGTTTAAGTTATTGTCTGCTCTCATTAATTTAGTGTAGTCACTAATTAGAGAATAACCAGCATCAATTACTTGTTTAGAGTATTTAGCTGCAGAATCATATCTTTCTTGACCAGAATAAACTTGTGCGTTTAAGTAGATTCTAGCTAGTAATGCCCAAGCAGCAGCTTTGTCTGCTCTACCATACTCATTCTTTCTAGCATCTACCAAATCTGCTCCCATTGCTTTTAATTCAGTTTCAATGTAGCTAAACAATTCTGCTCTTGTTTTTTGTTTAGGTAATGATGCACCTAATACATCGGTTTCTGTTACAAATGGAACATTGCCGAATAAATCCATCAAGACTGAATATTGATACGCTCTTAAAAAACGTGCTTCAGCTCTGAACTTTTTAACATTATCAGCATCAGCACCAGTAATACCTCTTGCAGTTAAATTTGCATCAGACGATTGTCTGATGAAATCGTTCGCTAAAGTAATTTGGTAATAAGAACGATAATACAAACCTGTTAACATAGGATTACTTGAAGACCAGTTCATGTTGTGAAAATCCTGAATACCAGGATCACCCCAAGCAGTAACTGCTTCGTCCGTACTTAATTCCTGTGCTTTCCAATATAATCTTAAAAAGTCAGAAGTACCTTCGTCAATTCCTTGAATATCCCCATTACCAGCAGGACCACTATTCCCAGTTAATGCAAAACTTGCATATACTTTTGCAAAGGCTTGTTTGTAGCCAGCTGCGTCTTTATAAACCAAATTAGAGGTAACATCATTGGTTGGTAACAAGTCTAATTGCCTATTACAAGAAACCATGATGAAGACAGAACAAAAAATGGCTATTACTATTTTCAATTTATTATTTTTCATTTTTCTTTTATTTATACGAATGAATGAATTAGAAGTTAAGGTTTAATCCCAAAACAAAGGTTCTAGGACGAGGGTAGAAATTATTATCAATACCTCCATTAACTTCTGGATCTAAACCTTTGTATTTTGTAATAATAAATGCATTTTGAACATTTGCATTAATTCTCAAATTTGCTTTATTATTAAATAACTTTCCAACATTATAGCCAAGATTGATATTGTCCATACGCAAGAAAGATGCATTTTGTACATAATAGTCAGATAAATAATAATTAGATCCATCGCCACTAAATCCAGTTGTTAAGTAATCTCTTGATCCATTATTAATAACGCCAATTGGATTTAAGAAGTTCCTTAATGTACCACTGCTAGAAGCTACGTTATTATACATATAGTTTCCAACATTCGCTCTCAATACAAATCCAGCATTCCATCTTTTATAAGTTAAATTTGAACTTGCACCAAAGAAGAATTCAGGATTGTTGCCTTTGTATTGATACAAATCCTTTTCATTGATACTGCCATCTCTGTTTAAATCAGCAAATAAACCATCAATTGGCAATCCTCCTGCATCATAAACTTGCTTAAATACAAAGAATGAACCTCTTTGGTATCCTACTGATTGTATTAAAATAGTATTACCAGTACCACCACTTATTCCACCAAATCTTGCACCTGCATAATTAGGATCTTCAGAGATAGTTAATTTAGTAATTTCATTTTTGTTGTAGTTACCGTTTAATGAAACATCCCAAGTAGTTGTTTTATTCTTGATAGGTTGGAAGTTTAAAGTAAGCTCAACACCTTTATTTTCCATGCTACCTATGTTTGCAACAATTTTGTTACTAAAGTTAGTACCAGCGGGTTGGTTGATTTCATTTAACAAGTCGGTAGTTGTTCTATTATAAAGTTCAACTGTACCGCTTACTCTATTGTCAAACAAGCCAAAGTCTAATGCTACGTTCGCAGTAGCCGTTTGCTCCCATTTTCTGTTAAAATAATATCCATTTGGACGGGAAATCGGAGTGAAGGAATTTCCAAATTGATATTGTGCTGTAGGAGAACCTAAATTATAATAAGAGATATAATCATAGTAACCGATACCGTCTTGTTGTCCTGTCGCACCATAACTAGCTCTTAATTTTAAATCAGAAACTACAGTAGAGTTTTTCAAGAAATTTTCTTCTGATAATTTCCAAGCGATTGCTGCTGATGGGAATACAGCATATCTGTTATCTGGATTAAACTTAGAAGATCCATCCTGACGAACCGAAGCTGTTAAAATATATTTATTAAGAATATTCAAATTCACTCTTCCTAAATAAGAAGACAAGCGATATTCAGGAATATCATATTCAAAATTTGGAGAATTTACAACAGTTTTATTAAAGGTTAAATCATTAAAATTATAGTTTGTTGTCTTATAAGCTTGGTATTCATACCCAGCAACCAATTCTAATCTTGAACTTATCGCCTTAATGTCTGTAGAATAGTTTAAATAAGTATTTACATAACTATTGTTTCTTGTTTGACGATATTGGTTATTGATACCACCGTGAAATCTATTTGCAGGATCTTTGAAACGCATGTAAGAAGAAGCAGCACTATCATTGATTACATCCGTTCCCTTGCCTTCTGCATTATCCAAACCGGTATTTACAATAACATGTAAATCAGGCAAGAAGTGTACTTTATAATCAAATAATGCACTTGCAATTTGTCTTGTTACTTCACTATTGTTTTGTCTTTGTTCTAATAATCCTAATGGATTTTTAGGAGATAATGACTTTAATCCATTAGTAGAATTTGGATCTAACCATTCCCACCATCCTCCAAAACGCATACTAGGGCTTTCAACAGGTTTGGTTGGATCAAAAGAAGTAGCTGCGCCAATTGCACCTTGATCGGCAAAACGACTTTGGCTACTAGATAATTTTAAATTTACATTAACGCTTAAGTGATTGTCAAAGAATGTTGGACTCAAATTCAATCCCACGGTTGTTCTCTTTAATTGATCTGTTTTTAACACCCCTTTTTGATTCAAATCACCTAATGATAAACGATATGGTACATTTTCAGTAACACCAGAAATACTAACGTTATTTTCGGTAGTTATTGCAGTTTGATAAATTTGATCTTGCCAATCTGTATTTGCATTACCAAGTAAAGCTTTAAAAGTTGAAGTTCCTTTTTCATTTACAATTTTTCTAATTTCATCTGCATTTAACACTGCAGCTTTTTTAGTCACATTTCCAACACTTAATTGAGATGTGAAATCTAATTTCATTGCACCTTTCTTACCTTTCTTAGTCGTAATTAAAATTACACCGTTAGATGCTCTAGCACCATAAATAGCAGCAGCAGATGCATCTTTTAAAACTGAGAAAGATTCAATATCGTTAGGGTTAATCAAAGCCAAAGCATTTGCTTGACCTCTAATTCCACCTCCATCAATTGGCATACCATCAATAACAATTAAAGGATCATTACTTGCATTTAATGAAGCACCACCTCTAATACGAATAGTACTTCCAGAACCTGGAGCACCATTGTTACTAATGATAGACACACCGGCAACTTTACCTGCAATTAATTGTTCAGGAGTTGTGATTGCGCCTGTATTAAAGTCTTTTGAAGTTACTGTTGATACAGAACCAGTTAAATCTTTTTTTCTAACTGAACCATAACCAATCACTACCACGTCACTTAATTGATCTGTGGATTGTGATAAAGCAATGCTGACGTTGTTTTTTCCAGCAATTTGAACTTCTTGAGTTGCATAGTTTAATAATGTAACAACCAATGTAGTTTGATTAGAAGCCACATTGATACTAAATGTTCCATCTGCAGCAGTTGTAGTTCCTTTATTGGTTCCCTTAACAGCAACTGATGCAGCTACCAAGGGAGCTCCATCTTTAGCGTCAGTTACTTTTCCAGTAACAGTGCGATCTTGTGCAGATACTGAAATACCAATGATGGCAAACAGTGTAACCACAAGTGTTTTTTTAATGTTCATAGATTTACAATTTCAAGTTAAATAATTGTTAGGTTTTGTTAGTTTATTGTTAAAAATTTTTGAATTTTTTGTTTTTGGTTAAGCTGTATTGATAGCAAATATACACCTGGAGAGTTAATTAAGGTATTTTTATATATAAAGATTCTTTGGAAGCCCTTTTGCTGATAGCCAGAAAAAAGAATGCCCGCATCCTGACCCTGTGCGGTATATGCACGAATCGTTACTTTACCACTTTCTGGAAGATTATATTCCACTACTGAGCTGGTTTTCAATGGGTTAGGATAAAAATGAGTGTTCATATCTAATGTCGGCATGCCCAGATTCAATAGGTCGGTAATGACCTGAGTGGATATATTTTTATTCGCATAGACTATATATTCTCCTGGCTGTAAGGTCACTGAGGCAGCGCCATTTGATACACCTAGATATTTGTCTGTATATACACTATACCAAATACCATCTGAAGGAAAGATTACACTCGATGTTTGAGGGCTTAAATCAAAGTTTCCAATCACTACTAATTTAATTGAATCACCATTCAGCTGTATCGATTTAAATAAACCAGATGTGTTTAAAGTGTATTTATTAGAAATAAAGTCATTTGCATAAGATGGGTTTGATCTTAGCTTTAAGAATTTTGCATAGGCATCAAATAGTTTTTTTCTATTTGGGTTATTATAAAAATCCCATCGAATAGGTTTGTCGGATAATCTACAATCATTGGAAATCGTTAAATTGGTACATGTATTAATAGAATAGTTGTATCCTAATTCACCAAATTGCCACATTAATTTAGGACCTGGTACTAATGCCCAAAAAGCAGCAGCCATTTCGGTTCGTTTTAATGCTGTAGCAGTGTCTCTTGTATTATAACTACCTAAAGCATTTCCGAAATTAAGATTTTTATACATGATCCTTTCTTCATCATGACTTTCCATATAAGTCACTAAGTTTTGCTTGGTCCATCCTCTTCCGTTTGCAAACGCGCCATTCAATGAAGCGTCCGAACCAAAACCCATGGTAGATTGATTAAAATTATGATTGGCATTACCCCAAAGCAACATACCATAATTAGCCAACTCCGTTTCTTCAGCATTGTCTGCAAAATGCTCAAGTATACAATAACTATTTAAAGAAGTTTTTTGCATAGTGTCATAGATGCTTTTCCATGTAGCAATTCGCGTAGCATCATAATTACCCCAAGCACCCACAT
>JBIKJM010000040.1:0-8926 GCA_044360985.1 Sediminibacterium sp.
TGATCAATAAAAGCTAGTTCACTATTGGGAATCAATTTATGAAAATCTTCTGCTACAAATGGAGGCGTCACTTTATCATTTTTACCCCAAATTAAAAGTGTAGGCACTTTGATCTGGCCCAATTCTTCGCCTAAATTATTACGAATGGCGCTCTTTGCTAAAGCAATAATTTTGATCACTTTAATTCTACTATTGGTGATTTCAAAAACCTCATCTACCAATTCCTTAGTGGCAACGGCTGGATCATAAAAAGTTTCAGCAGTCTTTGCTCTAATGTATTCGTAATCCCCTCTTTTTGGATAAGAATCGCCCATCGCATTTTCAAATAAACCACTACTCCCTGTTAAGGTCAATGTTTTAATTTTTTCTGGATGGCTTAAGATATAGACCAACCCCACATGCCCGCCTAAAGAATTACCTAACAAATGAATTTGATCATACCCCTTATGGTCAATGAATTGTTGTACATGCTTAGCCAATCCTTTTACAGTGGTGTGCAAAAGATCAAGATCATATAATGGCAAAATAGGAACGATTACTTTATGTGTGTGTCTAAAATGTTCTATTAGGTCAGAGAAATTACTCAATGCGCCAAATAAACCATGTAGCAGCATCAGTGGTTGACCCACTCCTACTTCTACATATTCAAATTTGCCCTCTTTGTGTATTTCGTATTCCATAAAATTTTAACTATTAAGTAGTTCCTATAAAGATACTTATTTAAGATTAAATCAACTGATTATGCCTTTTGTTGTATTTGATTGGAAAATTGAACCAATGTTTGTTTGATAAAAGGCAGCCATTCACTCAATGTAGCCATAAAAAAGGGCCACCATTTGGCTAAATAGCTATAACTCATAGACCTATCCATTGAGGATTTTTCGACGATCCCCAGTAAAGACATGAAATAGATGAATGCGCTTAAAATAGTGCCATAAATTAAAATATAAAGGACCATGCCTAGTAGTTTGTTCAGCCAGCCTAGCATGAACCAATCAGCTGTTTGTTGTAATAGTCCAGTCATCCATCTTAAGGCTAACATAACCCCTAGTAAAACAATCAAGAACGCTATAAATGGAAGCCAATAAGAAGTGATCTTTGTATATATTTTTAATTGGCTAGCGACAAATCCTGCAAACTGAAAAGCAAGCACCACGCCAATCATTAAAGAGAAAAATGAAATAATGGCTTTGATCAAACCATTTCGATACCCTTGCAATAAGGCTAAAATCAGGATCGTACCTGCTAATAAATCTAACCAGTTCATTAGTTTGTCAATGCATTTTTAGCAACCGCTGCAATAATTTTACCATCTGCCTTGCCTGCTAATTGTTTAGATGCCACACCCATTACCTTTCCTAAGTCTTGAGGACCAGTAGCACCCAATTCCATAATAATAGCCTCTACAGCTACTTTTACAGCTTCCTCGGTCATTTGAACTGGAAGAAATTTTTCAATCACTGCAATTTCTTCTGATTCTTTAGCAGCTAGATCGGCACGATTTTGCTCTTGAAAAATGGCCAATGAGTCTTTACGTTGCTTCACTAATTTTTGTAATAATTTCATTTCTGCATCTTCTGAAATAGCACCGTTGGCACCTGGTTCAGTTTTTGCTTTAATGATTTCTGCTTTAATAGCACGAAGCCCCCTTAACAAAGCTTCATCTTTATTTTTCATTGCGTCTTTCATTAAAGACATCACTTCTAGTTCTAAACTCATAAGATTAAAATTTATTTTTTGATGCAAGATTATTTTGCACCTTGTTCTATTTGACTTGCTCTAAATTGATTGTAAAATGTTTTTGCAAAAGTTTTAAATGATGCTGCAAGTTCCTTGTCTTGCGTTGCTCTAAGATAAGCGTCTCCCATACCCATCAGATTTTGATAAAAGAAGTCTGCCATCTCATCTACCATCATATCCTTTGTCCATAAATCAATACGTAAAGCAGTTTTATCGGTTGGGTCCCAAAAAGTCAACATCATTGCTCTAGCGGCCTGCGCTTCTTGAGCAGTGCTATCGGTGGCTGACCAGTCTATGGATTGGGGTATTTTTTGTTCGTCTAATTGAATTTTTACCTGAATGGATGATTCGTGCATAGCTTAAAATTATGCCACAAAAATACAATAATATTGGCGAATAAGACCAGCCTAAACCAAGTCCCTTGGCCATACTATGGTTGCTTTTTGTTGAAATCGATTAAATTCAGTTTGAATGGCCTTTTGTATTTCAATCCCCTTGGCCGAACGATACATTTCGTCCTTATAATACAGTTTAAAATGATTCGCTAAAATATCGGGTTGTTTAAAATCAACATATTCTCCAGCCGATGCCATTTCAATGATTGCAACTTGATTATCTGCAAGATCTTGATGCATTAAAAATGGAATTTGATAGCGCATGCTATAGGTTAAAAACTGAAAGCGATGACTATTCATGCCACTAAAAATAGTGAGGTAGGCAGCAGCAATCCACTCTAATTTAAAATTGGATACAGCTACCAATACCACAGCATCTTTATATTTGTATCCTAGTAATATATTAGCAGCTTGCTCTTTCTCCGCATCCGTATCCATCACAAAAACCAGGGACATGGTACTGAGTTGCCATTTTTTAAAAACAGAAAATGCTTTTACAATTGGCAGTATATCATTAGCACTTACAAATGCAAGCAGGTATTGGTTTCCATCCGTCAATGCGCTTCTGACAGGCGCCAATTGAGACCATTCAAAATTAGGCATAGTTACTTTTTCAAGATAGACTCTTTCGACACCTTGTCTGTTTTGTGCATGCCATTCATCCAAAGCCAACACCTTTTTTGCCCTTTTCATTGTTTGATTAAAACGTTTTTTTGCAATCCAAGATTGAAACCAACTTAAAGGCCTATTTAGATGAGGTATGGTCAGTGGAATAAAATAAGAAGGCAGTTGTTTTGCCCATAAAGCTACAGGACCAAAATGAATCAATGCAGATGGGCTACGCTCTGCAATCAATGCTGCAGTAGCATCTGGATGGATCCATTCAGCCGCTATTTTTTCAGTAGGTTTTGGCAATGTTGAAACAAGATATATCCTATGCTGGATGTCTATACTATGCGCAGGTTCGGCAGCTATCATCCCCATTAAATCTAATAGAATAGGCTCCAAAATAGGAAGATTTGGAACATAGATATCATCGAGCTGAATAAAAATGCGCATAGGCAAAATTAATACATACTTAACAATTTATCCACCAATCATTTGCAGTGGTTAGTTGAGCTTAATAGTACCCTACCTTTGGTTTATGGCAGAACCGCTACAGCAATTGGATTTATTTGGTATGGAGGCATCAACTCCAGTGCATATTGCTGCGCCTAAACAAGCAAAAAGCATCAAGCAAAAAAAATCATTGCCTCATTACCGTAAGCCTTTTTACCAAAACGAATCCGATACAACTAAAGTAGCCGTTTCTAATTTGAGTGAGCCTGATACATCTAGTCTTGCAGCACCTGAAGATGCAGATTTACCTTCTGTATCAAGAACGCCCATGTCTTATGTCAATAAAAATATTTTACACAAAAGAGGTAGAATGGCGTTTGCAGATATGGATCAAGCAATTAGCAAAATCAATGTGCCTGATGCTAGTACCTTAGCTAAAAAATTATACTACCCTATTGGAGAAGTAGCAGGATGGTTTAATGTAAACACTTCCTTAATTCGTTATTGGGAAAAAGAGTTTAAGCAACTACAGCCTCGAAAAACAAGAAAGGGGGATCGTTTATTTCGTGCACAGGATATTGAATTTTTAAAACAGATCTATTACTTACTTAGAGAGAAGAAGTATTCTATAGATGGGGCAAAAACCTATTTGAAAAACAATAAAGAAAAAGCCAATAAAGACCTTTCATTATTGAATAATTTAAAAGATATTAGAAACTTCTTACTATCACTGAAAGCGAGTCTATAAACGCCTATCCTTTTTCTGAAAATTGAATCTGATGCTTATTTGCATATTCAATGGCAGCAAGGTTTAAACGTTCTCTCAACATTTGAAACGCATCCATGTCCATCTCCATGTTTACTAAACATTCTATATGCAATGCATGGTATTGTTTTCCGGATTCAGCTATAAAAACCAAATAAGAATTTAAGTCCTTTTCAGACTTTAAAATTGAGCGCATATGGTTGGCAAAATCAGCCAATGCTTGAGCAGGAGTAGCAACACTTAATTGCAAGTCCATGTCAATCTTACGTTCAGACCTTAGCGAAAAATTGTCCACTATAGAATCAACCATTTGTTTATTAGGAACTGAGATATAGGTTTTGTCTTGTGTACGAATACGTGTGCTTCTTAATCCAATTTTTTCGATCGTTCCTGTGAAACCACTCACTTTAACCAAATCCCCAACAGTGAAGGGCTTATCAAAAAAGATGATAAAAGAGGCAATGATATTTTCTAGACTTTCTCTGGTAGACAAGGCAATCGCAGCACCCACAATACTTAAGCTCGTAACAAGATTGCCAATACTTTCGTTAAATACATACCTCAATACCAATAAAACACCAATGATATAAATGATCACTTTAAAGAAATCTCTAAAAAATAAAACCAATTGATCGTCAGATAAGTCTTTGGTTAACCTTGCTTTATTTTCTAAAATAATAGAAATAAATTCCAGGGTTCTTAGGCTCACTCTAATCAAAAGTAGGACAAACATGAATTTTACCCCTGAATCTAAAAACTGCTGTAAACTCAACTTGAATAGCTTCACATCCCATGCTTCAGGAAACTTTAATTCATAGATTGCAATAATGGCGACTAAAAATATTAAGAACTGTTCGATAGGCACTATTAAACGATGCACATGACTTTTTCTTAAATCTGAATGGTTCTTCTTGTCTACCCAAGTATATATCATGCTTGCAAAAAAACGAGATATCAATCGCTTAATAAGCAGTGTAACTAATAAGATAGCAGCCACAAGTAAATAGCTTCGTAAAGAATTACTCAATATTGTTTGATCTATATTCATAGCATTATGTTGTTGCTTCCCAAGTTAATAATTGCAAATCCTTACCATCAAAAACAGCATAGGTATTTAATCGAATCCAATCCCCTAAATTAATATACCTGCTTTTATCATTGATTTTTAAATCAATTGCATAGTGACGATGGCCAAATATAAAAAAATCAACCGCCATTGTTTTGGCTTTTTCTTTAGTGTATAGAATAAGCCATTCTTTATCTTCTCCTAAAAATAATTCGTCTGCATTACCCGTTTTTGCACGGCTCTTTCTGCTAAAATAATTTGCTAATTGGATACCTGCATCTGGATGTAGCCACCTGAACAGCCATTGACAAATTGGGTTCGTAAATATTTTTTTTAAACGCTTGTACCCATTGTCTCCGGGGCCCAATCCATCACCATGTCCAATCAAAAACTGCTTATTGTGGATGGTAAATTCTTGTGGCTCAAAATAGAGTTTCGCATTCAATTCTTTTGATAAGTAGTCCTGCATCCACAGATCATGGTTCCCAGTAAAAATATGCAACTCAATCCCTTCGTCTGCTATTTGTGCAAGTGTGCCTAAGATTCTAACAAATCCTTTTGGCACCACAGTTTTGTATTCAAACCAAAAATCAAAAATATCGCCAACAATAAAAATAACACCAGCATCCTTGCGCGCATCTTGTAAAAAGCGCACCAAACGGTCCTCTCTTTTTCTACTTTCTACTTCATTAGGCGCGCCTAAATGAAAGTCGGAAAGAAAATACACTTTTTTGCCTGTTGCTATTTCCATGGAGGTTGTTTAAATTAAAATTACAACTCTAATGGGTTATCGATTAAAAAACAATAGACTTCCTTAGGTCCATGTACGCCAACCACCAATGTCTTTTCAATGTCTGCGGTTCGGCTAGGCCCTGTTGCATAACTGATCATAGAAGGGAACCCTTCTAAATTGTCTTTGAATTTAACCAAGCTGTCAGTCATGTCATACACCAGTTGGTCGGCATAGGCAATACAAATATGGATGGGCGCATACACACTAGCAGTCCTCCCGCTTAAGTCTTTACTGCTTAATACGATGCTACCTGTTCTAGCAACTAAGTGTGCACATAATGTAATAGCTGCATCACAATCCGCCAAGTCTTCTGTTGTTACAGGATCAAATTGCAAAGGTCGCAATGAAGTCAACCATGCTGTTTCTTTTGAATAAATTTTATTCCAACCTTTTGTGATAATTAAAGCATTCAATTGATTGATCAATTCTTGCTCATCGGCACAATACACAAATTTGCCCAATAGTTCAGTGAACTTTTGAGCAAACTCAATCGCCATTTCTTTTTCAGTTGGGATAAAAATAGGCGTATCCGCCACTTGATCCGGAAAAGGAACAGGCACTGGATCTTTCAATGCCTGTTTGATCTTTTGTAATATTTTTTGTCTTGCGCCTTGCGATTCCATTTACAACTTATTCGTGATTATCAGTTGCGTCTGCTGCATGAATGGTTGCGTTTGCATTTTCAATCACATCATCAGATTGATCTGCAGGCGTTTCAACAGTTGTTTCATTTGGAGCAAATTGATTGTCTGCATTGGCAGCGACTGTTGTTTCTTCAAGGATTTTCTTTTCCTCAAATGGACGGTCACCAATCAATTCCTCTACATCAGACTTATGCAATACCTCTCTAGTTAATAATGCTTGAGCTACTTTCTCTACTTCTTCTTTTTTAGATTGTAATAAATCTAAAGTTCTATGGTAAGCAGCATCAATCATCTTGCGCACTTCTTCATCAATAATTTTTCCAGTCTCTTCACTAAATGGTTTTTGGAAAGTGTTCTCTTGTGATGGATCGTAAAAACTAACGTTGCCAATTTTTTCGTTCATACCATAAGTCGTTACCATCGAGTAAGCCATCTTGGTGATTTGTTGTAAATCATTAGAAGCGCCTGTTGAAATACGACCAAAGAAAATTTGTTCAGCAGCACGTCCGCCTAATGTCATACACATTTGATCGGTCAATTGCTCAATGGTATACAAGTACTGTTCCTTAGGCGTGTATTGCGCATAACCCAATGCAGCCGTACCTCTTGGCACGATTGTTACTTTTAATAAAGGATAAGCATGCTCTAAGAACCAACCACAAATTGCATGACCTGCTTCGTGGTAAGCAATCACTTCTTTTTCTTCCTTGGATATAATCTTATTCTTTTTCTCTAAGCCTCCAATGACTCTATCAATGGCGTCTTGAAAATCTTTCATCTCTACACCTGTCTTTCCTTTACGTGCGGCAATCAATGCAGCTTCGTTACACACATTCGCAATATCAGCACCAGCAAATCCTGGAGTTTGTTCTGCTAATTTATGTACATCTAAGCTTTCAGATACTTTGATTGGACCCAAGTGTACTTTAAATATTTCTTCACGACCTTTTACATCGGGACGATCAATTGAAATCTGACGATCAAAACGGCCTGGTCTTAACAATGCAGAGTCCAATACATCAGGACGATTGGTCGCAGCTAGGATAATGATGCCAGTGTCCCCGCCAAATCCATCCATCTCTACTAGTAATTGGTTCAATGTATTCTCGCGTTCGTCATTACTCATCATGGCATTCTTGCCACGAGCACGACCAATCGCATCAATCTCATCTATAAAAATAATACAAGGCGCTTTTTCACGCGCTTGCTTGAATAAATCACGTACACGACTTGCACCCACACCCACAAACATCTCCACAAAGTCAGAACCGCTTAAGCTAAAGAAAGGCACTTGTGCTTCTCCCGCCATGGCTTTTGCCAACAATGTTTTACCTGTACCTGGAGGGCCTATCAACAATGCTCCTTTTGGAATCTTACCTCCAAGGGCTGTATATTTTTTTGGTTGTTTTAAGAAATCAACAATCTCCATCACTTCTTCTTTTGCTTCTTCTAAACCAGCTACGTCTGCAAAAGTGATATTGACTTTAGTGCCGCCTTTTTCAAATAAAGTCGCTTTTGATTTGCCTACATTAAAGATGCCGCCAGGGCCACCGCCACTACCTCCGCCGCCGCCCATCTTACGCATCATCACCATCCAAATCACGACAATGATTAACATTGTAAATATGGTGTTGGCGATTGGTCCAAACCACTCCCCTTCTTTGATAGTATTTTGTGGTACTTCCTGAATACTTTTTTGCTCATAGAACTTTTGTAAACGCTCGTTGAAGCTATTCCAATCCGTCACACTAAATTCAAATAATGGCACCCCTTTTACTTTTGCTTTATCTAATTTCTTTTTAAACTTTTGCACGTAGTAGTCCTTGTGGATACTATCTACTTTAATGTAAACACGAACGATCTCTTTGTTTTGAACAAGATCAATACGCTCCACATCACCACGCATCAACATCACTTGCTTGAACTCTTGTTCGGTGGTGGTGGTTAATTCGGGTGTCATTTGAAAGAATCGAGCCGAGAAAAGAGACAATGCAATAAGTCCATATATCCAATAGATATTGAACTTAGGCATTTTAGGTCCTTCTCCCAAAGGCGAATTCTTCTTTTTATTATTTTTTGGCTCTGACATAGTATTGTTGCTGTTGCTGCTTTTTATATAAACAAGTGGAAATGAATATTGTTGACCAAGGTTCCATTAATCTTCATGTGTTTTCATGTCTGCATCGCTCCATAACTCTTCCAATTTATAAAAACCACGTGCCTCTGGGTGCATCACATGCACCACCACGTTGATATAATCAATAAGTAACCATTGTCCTCCTTGTTTGCCCTCTGTTTTATATGGAAGATCGTCACACTTGTGCTTTACTTCATAGTCGATAAAATCGGCAATGGCTCTTAATTGTGTGGTATTATTTGCTTCACAAATGATGAAGAAATCTGCAGCAGCCTCATGTACTTTTTTAAGGTCAAGACTAATTACATTTTCACCTTTTTTATCCA
>JBIKJM010000211.1:0-2718 GCA_044360985.1 Sediminibacterium sp.
ATTCCAATTTCAATTCTGCCTCAAGTAAAGAGTAGTAGTGAAGTGTATGGTCATACAGATTTATTAGTTACCAATCAACAAATACCAATTGCAGGGATTGCTGGAGACCAACAAGCGGCCTTGTTTGGGCAAATTTGTATTCATCCAGGCATGGTTAAAAATACCTATGGTACAGGTTGTTTTATGTTAATGCATACTGGACAAAAAGCAGTGGTATCAAAAAATAATTTATTAACGACAATTGCATTACAACGTAACGGTAAAACGTATTATGCATTAGAGGGAAGTGTTTTTATTGGTGGCGCAGTCGTGCAGTGGCTTAGAGATGGGCTCAATATTATTCGTGATTCTGACCAAGTGGAAAGCTTAGCTGCTCAAGTAAAGGATACCGATGGCGTGTATATGGTGCCTGCATTTGCTGGATTAGGCGCACCTTATTGGAATCAACATGCAAAAGGTACCATTACTGGGATTACAAGAGGTACCAATGCTGCACATATTGCCCGAGCAGCATTAGAAAGTATTGCTTATCAATCTTACGACTTATTAAAGGCAATGGAATCGGATGCGCATATCCCAATTGCAGAATTAAGGGTGGATGGAGGTGCTACAAAAAATAATTTATTGATGCAGTTTCAATCCAATATCTTAAATACAAAAGTGGTTCGACCTACAATCATAGAAACCACCGCTTTGGGTGCAGCTTATCTAGCTGGTTTGGCTATTGGTTTTTGGAAAGACGAATCTGAACTTGCAGCAAAATGGAAAGTAGATCAAGTTTTCAGTCCTAACTTAGCGCAAGCAGAGGTAGAAAAAGGCATTCAAGGATGGAAAAAAGCAATTCAAATGACCAATACATAAATGACTAAAAAATAATTTTATGACTCCTTTTTTCGCCGAATTTTTAGGCACTTCCATAATGATGATCATTGGAAACGGTGTGGTGGCAAATATCGTATTGCCAAAAACAAAAGGCAATAATGGCGGATTGATTTCCATTGTGCTGGGATGGACCATCGCTGTTTTTGTAGGGGTGTACATTTCTAACAGTACGAGTGGGGCACACTTAAATCCGGCCGTTACCATTGCTTTTGCAAGCGCTGGAAAATTTAGTTGGGCCCTAGTACCTTCTTATTTGTTAGCACAATTATTAGGTAGTATGATGGGGGCATTTGTGGTATGGATGGTTTATAAAGATCATTTTAATGCATGTGAACATGCAGGGGATCAATTGGCTTGTTTTTCAACAGGTCCATCCATCCGTAGATTACCACAAAATTTCATAGTTGAAACGGTTGCAAGCTTTATTTTCATATTAGGAATTTTTTATATTAAACCTGCTGGCGTCGAATTAGGTACTTTTTCGGCCCTTCCTGTAGCCCTTTTAGTGGCAGGAATTGGCTTTGGAATTGGAGGACCAACCGGTTGGGCAATCAATCCAGCAAGGGATTTAGGGCCTAGAATCATGCATTTTGTGCTTCCAATCAAGGGGAAAGGGCCTAGTGATTGGGGTTATGCTGCCATTCCCGTATTTGGACCAATCGTAGGGGGAATTTTAGCTGCTATTATTTATGTACAATTTTTGCAATAAACTTGCAAATCACTACCTTTGCAGCCGAAATGGAGTCAATCCATTTTCGCCTCATAAAAGGGGGTTGTAAAAACAAATAACTATATGGCAACAACAGGTAAAATCAAACAAATTATTGGTGCGGTTGTAGACGTACATTTTTCAACAGAAAGTGTATTACCAGAGATATACAATGCCCTTGAAATCACACGTCCTAACGGTGAAAAATTAGTATTAGAAGTTCAACAACACTTAGGTGAAGATAGCGTTCGTGCAATTGCAATGGACGGTACTGAAGGCTTAGTGCGAGGTATGGAAGTAGTGGATACCGGAAAAGGAATTTTAATGCCAGTAGGTGAAGGTATCAATGGTCGCTTGTTCAATGTAACAGGAGACGCAATTGATGGTTTACCTCAATTAGACAAATCAAATGGTCGTTCTATCCACGCAAATCCTCCAAAGTTCGAAGACTTGAGTACTGCAACAGAAGTGTTGTTTACAGGTATTAAAGTAATCGATTTGATTGAGCCATATGCAAAGGGTGGTAAGATTGGATTGTTTGGTGGTGCGGGTGTAGGTAAAACAGTATTGATTCAAGAATTGATTAATAATATCGCAAAAGGACACGGAGGTTTATCTGTATTTGCGGGTGTGGGAGAAAGAACACGTGAAGGAAATGACTTATTGCGTGAGATGATTGAAGCAGGTATCATGAAATATGGTGATGCATTCAAACATAGTATGGAAGAAGGTGGATGGGATTTAAGCAAAGTGAATTTAGAAGAATTAAAAGAATCAAAAGCAACATTCGTTTTTGGTCAAATGAACGAACCTCCAGGGGCGCGTGCTCGTGTGGCATTGAGTGGTTTGACGATTGCAGAATATTTCCGTGATGGAGATGGAACAGGAAAAGGAAAGGATATCTTATTCTTCGTAGATAATATCTTCCGTTTTACACAAGCAGGTTCAGAGGTATCGGCTTTATTAGGTCGTATGCCATCTGCGGTAGGATACCAACCAACTTTAGCCACAGAGATGGGATTGATGCAAGAGCGTATTACTTCAACTAAGAATGGTTCTATTACTTCAGTTCAAGCGGTATATGTTCCTGCGGATGACTTAACAGATCCAGCTCCTGCAACTACTTT
>JBIKJM010000041.1:0-8889 GCA_044360985.1 Sediminibacterium sp.
ACTTATCTTATTTAGGTCAAGCCTCTTCTATCACAATCGATAAAGACAATACTGTGATTGTTGGTGGTAAAGGTAAAAAAGCGGATATCACTGCTCGTGTAAATCAAATCAAGGCTCAGATTGAGAATACAACTTCTGAATACGATAAAGAAAAATTACAAGAGCGTTTAGCGAAATTAAGTGGTGGTGTAGCTGTTTTATATGTAGGTGCTGCAACAGAAACTGAAATGAAAGAAAAGAAGGATCGTGTAGACGATGCTTTACACGCAACACGTGCAGCAGTTGAAGAAGGTATTGTACCTGGTGGTGGTGTGGCTTATATCCGTGCCGTTGCAAGTTTAGAAAAATTAAAAGGTGCTAACGAAGATGAGAATACAGGTATTCAAATTGTACGTCGTGCAATTGAAGAACCACTTCGTCAGATTGTGAAGAATAGCGGTATCGAAGGTTCTATTGTTGTTCAAAGAATCAAAGAAGGCAAAGACGACTTTGGTTTCAATGCAAGAACAGAAGTTTTCGAAAACTTATTCAAAGCTGGTGTAATCGATCCTACTAAAGTAACAAGAGTTGCTTTGGAGAATGCAGCATCTATCGCTTCTATGTTGTTAACAACAGAGTGTGTGATTGCTGACAAGCCAAAACCAGAAGCTGCTCCACATGGTGGCGGCGCTCCTGATATGGGCGGTATGGGTTACTAGTCACTTTAACGAAAGTATAAAAAAAGTCCTCCAAGCAATTGGGGGACTTTTTTATTTATACTACTCGAACTTATTTCAAATTAAATTCATTAAAAATATTTTTAAGCTGTAGTTGATGTTTTAGCAAAATACAATTGGAATCCTTTTACCAATAACAATTGCGCAATACCATAAGTCGCCATCGTGACTAAACCTATATTTTCTATTGGACTTTGCGTTGACCAAGAAAATTTATTAAAAGCAAGTACCGCATCGGATGCTATAAAAAATAACATACCTGGTATCCAAAATAAATTGGCAATGATTTTAGTAAGCTTATTATTCGATACATGAATAGCCATTAATGCTGCTAAACATATAAGGGCCATATATACTAATATGGGGTAAATCAATGGTCCTATGGCAGTTTTTAATTGAAAATAAATAAACCAACAAAAGAAAAGTAACAAAGAACTTGAAACTTTAAATGCTGTTGATTTAGGCTGCTTCAAACTATATATTTTACTAAAAAATATAATATTAAAAATATGCGTTGTCATAAATGCAATCATACCTGGAATAAATAATGCATCCGACAATAAAAATGCATCCCCTAAGAAGGATCCAAACAAGCCAACTAAAATGAGGTACTTGGTGTTGGGAGCTGCAGCAAAAAATGGTTGCACATAAAAAAATAACATCAACAAAGGGAGTAAGACTAATTTAGACCCATATTGTATGCTTGTATAGCCTAGTAGTTGTGCAAATAAATGAAGCATCAACACAAGCATATAGACAGTGATCCCAAATTTTTGAACGAACAGTTTCATTTGTTTTGATTTTAGTAAAAAATTACACTAAATATAGGCAAAGCAAGGGAATACAGATTTCAATGCATAAATTTGCCCATGATCCACCCAGATGAAGCAGCATTTTATGACTATTGGGAAAAAGAACGTGCACTACCCCATTATAAACGCAAACCCTTTTTGAGGGGGTTCAGTATCAGTTTATTGATGGGTATTGTGGTCTTGTTGATAGCAGAAATGGGCTGGTATGAAAGAGCCAATATGGTGGCTAATTCCAGAGGCAATATTATATGGATATTAATCGCCATTGTACTCATTTCCTTTGGATTTGGCTGGATTTACCAACAATTTACCTGGGAAATGAATGAACAGCGTTTTAATGAAATCAAGCATTTAAAAAATAAAAAATGATCCAATCGACAACAAAAAACACCCTGAAGACAATTAATTCAAGCATTTTAAGCTTGTTTTTACTCCTTGCTGGCATTGCCCTTTTTTCAGCATGTAGTAAATCTGATAATGACCAGCAAACCACTGCTTGTACTTTTCAAGCCCAATATAAGAACGATAGTTCTGCTACTCAAAGAGCACTCATGATTGCTTTTTGCAACAACAATGGTATTACTTATACCATACACCCAAGTGGCATTTTATACCAAATCATTACCCCTGGGGATACCGCTAAACCTAATCTATGTACTTCATTGACAATGACTTACACAGGTAAGTTGATGACAGGGATCCAATTTGATAATAACACTATTACCTATGCTTTAAGAGAATTGATTGTAGGTTGGCAGATTGTAGTGCCTTTGATTGGAAAGGGTGGAAAAATCAAAATGGTGATTCCCTCATCTTTAGCTTATGGAGAAGAAGGTAGACCTGGAATCCCTTCCAATGCCCCACTTTATTTTGAAATGTCCCTCAAGTAGTCGATAAATCAAGCAATTTTCACCTCAAAATAATGGTCAAATAGGACCAGTTTTAGGCTTGTTTCCACTATATTTGCCGACTAAAAAAAGTTAACCAAACTATTATGCAACTCAAAGGATTAGTGCGCTTTTTTACATTTGCGCTCATTTTAATTTGTCTTTACCAATTATCTTTTACTTGGTTCGTTAGAACACATGAAAAAGCAATGGATGCTAAAGCAACCGCTTGGGTCAACAAACTACCCAAAGCAGAACAGGTTTATCCAAGTGATAAAGAACAACAATTTTTATACAACGACAGCGTAGCTGATGCTAAAAAAGTATACTACAAGCGTTTATTAGACAGTACAAAAGAAACTAAGCTATTCTTTGGCTTGACCACTTATGCTGCTGCTAAAGAAAGGGAATTGATGTTAGGTCTTGATTTACAAGGTGGTATGAGCGTTACCATGGAAGTTGGATTAGATGGTTTAATCAAATCTTTGGCCAACTACTCTAAAGAACCCGCTTTCAACACTGCATTAGCTAACGCTGTAAGCAAAAAAGCAAACAGCAATGCTGATTTGATTACTTTGTTTACTTCAGAATATAAAACATTAAACCCAACAGGGAATTTAGCCCCATTATTTGCTACCAAAAGCAATGGTAAATTAAAGTTTGATGCCTCTGACGCAACTGTGACTACTTATTTACAAGAACAGTCTATCCAAGCATTTAACAATACCTACAGAATTTTAAATACCCGTATTGACCGATTTGGATTAGCGTCTCCATCCATTAACCCAGACCCTGCAAAAGGGATTATCAATATCGAATTAGCAGGTATTTCAGATAAAGAGCGTGTTCGTTCTTATTTACAATCTACTGCTAACTTGCAATTTTTTGAAGTATATACTTTTGAAAACAAAGATTTCCAAAATGCAATTTTAGCTGCTGATAAAGCAATTGAATTGAGCAATGCAGGTATCGTTGATTCAACTGTTGTTGCTAAAGTTGATACTGCAAAAGCAAATGCAGCAAAAAACCCATTATTAAGAATCGTTCAGTTCACTCAACCTTATCAAGCAAAAAATGGCCAGTACGTTTTCCCTGCAGAGATTGGTTATACTCTGAAAAAAGATACAGGTGTATTAAATGCTTACTTAGCATTACCAGAAGTGAAATCTAAGTTCCCTTCGAACTTGGTATTCATGTATGGCAAGCCTGACGAATCAGATCCTAAAGCAAAAGACGTGTTAGCTTTATACGCTATCAAAACTTTGGAAAATGGATTAGCAGAATTAGAAGGCGACCATGTTGCCAATGCTGCACAAGATTTTGATGAGCGTGGAAAAGTAGCCATCAAAATGAATATGGATAAGATTGGTACTAGCATTTGGGCTAAAATGACAACTAAGAATGTGGGTAAACCAATTGCAATTGTCTTAGACAATATCGTTTATTCTGCACCAAATGTAAATGACGCCATTACCACTGGTAATTCTTCTATCTCTGGAAACTACTCATTAAAAACGGCGCAGGATTTAGCACAAATTTTAGAGAGTGGTAAATTACCTGCTCCTGCTAAAATTGTTGCTGAACAACAAGTTGGTCCAACATTAGGAGCCGCATCTATTCAAGGTGGAGCAATGGCATTTGGTGTTTCATTCTTAGTGATTTTTGCCTTGATGTTACTTTACTTTAACACAGGTGGATGGGTTGCGAATATCGCTTTGATTTTAAACTTATTATTCACGATTGGTGTATTAAGTGCATTAGGATTTACTTTAACAGCACCAGGTATTGCCGGTTTGGTATTGACCATTGGTATGGCCGTGGATACGAACGTAATTATATTTGAAAGAATTAAAGAGGAATTAACCAAAGGAAAGAGCTATCAATTAGCTGTTGCTGATGGTTATAAGCGTTCTATGTCTCCAGTATTGGATGCGCACGTTACCACGCTTTTAACTGCAATCATCTTAGCGTACTTTGGTTTAGGTCCAGTATTAGGATTTGCCACTACACAGATCATTGGTATCTTATTGTCTTTATTCTGTGGTATCCTAGTTTCTAGATTGATCACTGATATTTACACAAGTAAGAATAGACATTTCCAATACTTCACAGCTATTTCAAGAGGTGTATTTAAGAATGCAAATTTCAAATTCATCGAATTCAGAAAGTACGCTTACATCTTATCAGTCGTTGTATTGATTGGTGGTATTGCTTCTTTCTTTAACGGATTTGACGAAGGTGTTGAATTTGCTGGTGGACGTAGCTTCACAGTGAAATTTGATAAAGCTGTTAATATTGAAGAAGTAAGAAACGATTTAAAAGTAGTATTTGGCGAAGCACCTATCATTAAAACGGTAGATACTAAAAACCAAATCAATATCACGACTTCTTATAAAATCAAAGATCAAGGTAATAATGTAGACCAAGAAGTGGAGTCATTATTATTTAAAGGTTTATCCAAGCAATTACCTGCTGGAACTACTTATAAAGAATTTGACGAGCAATATAAGCAACAACAACAAAAAGTATTGCCATCTATCTCTGATGATTTAAAAGCAGGTGCAACTAAAGCAACCCTTTTTGCTTTGATTGCAATTTGTTTATACATCTTTATTCGTTTCCGTGATTGGAGATATTCTTTAGGTACCATCTTCTCTTTGTTACACGATGTATTTGTAACCTTGATTGTATTTAGTTTCTTAAGAGAAGTCGTTCCATTCCCATTAGAGATTGACCAGCACTTTATTGCTGCCATCCTAACGGTAATTGGTTTCTCTATGAATGATACTGTGATTGTATATGACCGTATCCGTGAGGACAGTCATTTAATGAAAGGTCAAGACAATGCTACTATCATTAATAGAGCAATCAACCAAACATTATCAAGAACAGTGATGACTTCTTTGACGGTATTCTTAACCATCTTAATCTTATTCATCTTTGGTGGTGAAGTGACAAGAGGTTTTGCATTCGCCATGTTGATTGGTGTTGTCACAGGAACTTACTCTTCTATCTTTGTAGCGGCTCCAGTATTAGTAGACTTTGCTAAGAACAAGCCATTGGGTTCAGAACCAAAAGCAAAAAAACATAGTGCTAGCAATGCATAAACTGTTTTGATTGAATATAAAAAAGCCCCTCGAATTTCGAGGGGCTTTTTTAATGCTGTACTTAATGTTTTCTGAAATTTGATACTTGATTTTTAGAGAAGAATACTCATTTGAGCGAACTTTTGAGCAAAGCGATAGAGAGCGAAAATGATGTATTATTTCTAAAAAGATCTATACTGCAAATGAAGTTCCACATCCACAAGTACTCGAAGCATTGGGATTGGTAAATGTAAATCCACGGCTATTCAATCCACCCTGCCAATCTATCTGCATCCCATATAAATAAATCTGATGCGATGTTTCTATGCAGCAAGGGATACCCTCAATTGAAAATAAAAGGTCTTTATCTGTGGTGACATCAAAACCTAAGACATAGGTCATCCCACTGCATCCACCACCTTTTACGCCCACTCTTAACCTTTGTTGTTGGTCAAAATCTGGGGCATGCATTAAACGCTCAATTTCTTGAATCGCGCCAGCAGTAAAACTGACTGGTGTCGCTGCCGTATCGGTTATTGTAGACATAAATAATTAATTTAAGGTATTGTGTAACTCGAAAAATTCAAGCTACATAATATCTACAAAATTAACACTTATAATGGGTTTATATGGCTCCAAATTTATCGAAAAAGGAAAATTATTGCGTTTAAAAACAAGTAAATTTTCGTAATTTGAACTATGGAATTAAACAAGAAGCAAACGGACAGTGGGATAGAGATTCAACAGGTCTATACCCCATCGGATCTTCCAGATTCAGCAAAAGCAATTCCGGATCCAGGCAGTTACCCTTATATTAGAGGGGTTCAAAAGGATATGTATCGTGGGAAATTGTGGACTATGCGTCAGTATGCAGGTTTTTCTACAGCGCAGGAAAGCAACCAACGCTATCACTATTTATTATCGCAAGGGGTCATGGGCCTTAGTGTTGCTTTTGACCTACCTACTCAAATTGGCTATGACGCAGACCATGCTTTAGCAGACGGCGAGGTTGGCAAAGTGGGTGTTTCTATTTGTTCTATCGAGGACATGGAAGTTTTATTTGATGGTATTCCTTTAGATAAAATCAGCACTTCCATGACCATCAATGCCACTTCATTTATATTATTGGCACTTTATGTGGCGGTCGCAAAAAAGAGAGGAATAGATTTAAAACAACTTTCTGGCACCATCCAAAATGATATATTAAAAGAATACGCAGCAAGAGGCACTTACATCTACCCGCCAAGACATTCCATGCGTATCATTACAGATATTTTTGAATGGTGTAGTTCCAACTTACCAAAATGGAATAGCATCTCTATTTCTGGATACCATATTCGTGAAGCAGGAAGCACCGCTGTACAGGAAATTGCATTTACATTGAGCAATGGTAAAGCTTATGTGGAAGCTGCTTTAGCAAAAGGATTAGATATCAATGTATTTGGAAAAAGACTATCCTTTTTCTTTAACGCCCACAATAACTTATTTGAAGAAGTCGCAAAGTTTAGAGCGGCAAGAAAAATTTGGGCAAAGATGATGAAGGACTTAGGCGCCACAGATGAAAAAGCAATGATGTTACGTTTTCATACACAAACAGGTGGAGCCACTTTAACTGCGCAGCAACCATTGAATAATATTACAAGGGTGACCATTCAAACCATTGCAGCTGTCATGGGTGGTACACAAAGTTTGCATACCAACGGATTTGACGAAGCATTAGGTTTACCTACCGAACAAGCAGCAACAATTGCATTAAGAACGCAACAAATAGTGGCGTTTGAAAGTGGCATCCCAGAAACTGCAGATCCATTAGCAGGTAGCTATTTTGTGGAAAATTTAACTGCAGAAGTCGAAACCAAAGCACTTGAATTGATTCAACAAATTGATACAATGGGTGGATCGGTTGCTGCCATTGAATCTGGATGGATGCAGCAAAAGATTAGCGATAGTGCCTACAAGTACCAAAAAGATATCGAATCAAAAGAAAAAATCATTGTAGGTGTCAATGAATATCAATCAGAAGAAAGTAATAAAATCCCTGTTTTTAAAATTGACGCACGCATTCAACAAGCTCAAATTGAGAAAATAAAAGTATTAAAAGCAAATCGTGATCAAGCACTTGCATTAAGTTGCTTGGCAGCGATTAAGGACGCAGTCAACTCAGGACAGAATATGATGCCAACTGTGATTGCTGCTGTAGAGGCCAACTGTACTTTGGGAGAAATTTCAGATGTTCTTAGAAACCTATTTGGAGAATACCAAGCTTAAACCAATCTTTAAATAATTTTTATCAATTCATTCTACCTAATATTCAACTAATTTTTTAATCCTATTTTAATAATTTAAATTCTTTCATCATAAAAATCTATCCAATGCGTAAACTATTATTCGCAATAAGCTTATTGATTGCAAGTAATTCAATAGCACAAGAACTACCAAAAAATTATGCCCAACTTGTAGAAAAAGTGGAGCCTGAATTAATTAAATGGAGAAGACATTTTCATCAAAATCCAGAATTATCCAATAGAGAATTCAATACTGGAAAATATATAGCTGATTTCTTAAAAACTTTACCTGGTATCGAAGTGCGTTACCCTGTTGCCAAAACCGGTGTTGTAGCGGTATTAAAAGGTGGTAAACCTGGCGCAGTAGTTGCATTAAGAGCTGATATAGATGCATTGCCAGTCTATGAAAGAAACAGTCTACCTTTTGCTTCTAAAGTCACAACAGAATTTGATGGTAAAAAAGTTCCAGTAATGCATGCTTGTGGTCATGACTCACATACATCTATCTTAATGGCAACAGCCAAAGTATTACACGCTATGCAGAAAGATCTTCCTGGCACTGTTGTATTCTTATTTCAACCAGCCGAGGAAGGTGCCCCTGTGAATGAAGAAGGCGGTGCTCCATTAATGATTAAAGAAGGCGTATTAGACAATCCTAAAGTAGAAGCAGTATTTGGTATTCATATTAGTTCACAGACACCTGTTGGTACCTTAAAATACAAATCTGGTGCATTTATGGCAGCTGCTGATTGGTTTAGTATAAAGGTAAACGGCAAAGGTAGTCATGGCTCTCAACCTTGGGGCGGTATAGATCCAATTGCAGCATCTGCTCAAATAATAGAAGGATTACAACATATTGTAAGTAGACAAATGGATTTAACAACAGCTCCTGTTGTCATTACAGTTGGAACAATTAATGGTGGTGTACGCCAAAATATTATTCCAGAAACTACAGAGATGAGTGGAACTATTAGAACATTGGATAGTAAAATGCAAAAAGAAGTGCATGAGCGAATCAAGCATACTGTACAAACCATCGCCGCAAGTTCTGGTGCTACTGCCGATGTGAAAATTGAAACAAAAACATTGGTAACCTATAATGA